>JBFIUJ010000203.1:0-5792 GCA_041607595.1 Gemmatimonadales bacterium
GAGCGCATCGTGGCCGCCGGGCAGGAAGGGGCCTGCCCGACGTGCGCTCGGCCGCTCGGGAGCGACTATGCGGTGGTGCTCGAGGTGCTGGACCGCCAGCTCCAGGACGTCCTCTTCAACGGGAACTACTTCAAGCAGCGGATCGACCAGCTGAAAACGCCGCCGGTGGAGCTGGCCCAGCTGGAGCAGCGCCGCTCGGCGCTCGAGGCCGAGCAGGCCCAGGGGACGGCCACGCTGGGCCAGCTCACGGCCCGGCTCCAGGAGGCGCCCAGCCTGGTGGCGGAGCGGCAGACGCTCCAGGGACGGATCGGGGAGCTGGAGCGGCGTCTGGCCCAGAGCGCGGCGACGTACGATCGGGCGCGCCACGAGGAGGTGCGACGCGAGCTGGCGCTGCTCGAGCCCATCGCCCTGCAGGCGGCCGGGCTCCGGGCGAGCGCGGCTCGCGCGGAGCCGCTGGTGCGCGACGCGGAGGCCGCGGAGAAGCAGCTGTCGGAGCGCGAAGCGGAGGTGAAGGGGATGCGGGAGCGGCTGGAAGAGCTGGGCTACCGGGAGGAGGCCTTCCTCGAGGCGAAGCGCCAAGTGGAGGCGATCGCCGAGGAGCGGCGGATGGCGGAGCTCCGGCTGGCCCGCGCCCAGGGCGACAAGAAGGCCGCCCAGGAGGCGGGCCTCCGGGTGGCTCGGCTTCGCGAGGAGCGCGCCACCCGCCAACGGGAGAGCGCCCACACCGCCGCGGAGCTCCGGATGCTGGTGGAGCTGGACCGCGCGTTCGGCGAGCTGCGGACCGACCTCAACGCCGACCTCCGTCCCGAGCTCTCCGAGATCGCCTCCACCCTCCTGCGCGAGCTCACCTACGGACGCTACAGCGACCTCGAGCTGGACGAGGACTACGTGCCCTGTATCCTGGCGGAGGGAGAGCGCAAGGCGGTCATCTCCGGCGGCGAGGAGGACGTGGCGAACCTCGCGCTCCGGCTCGCCATCAGCCAGATGATCGCCGAGCGGGCGGGCCAGCCGCTCTCGCTCCTGGTGCTGGACGAGATCTTCGGGTCGCTGGACGAGGAGCGCCGGGGCGCGGTGCTCGAGCTGCTCCGCGGGCTGGCCGACCGCTTCCCCCAGGTCATCCTGATCACCCACATCGAGGCGGTGCGGGACGGGTTCGACCGCCTGATCCGGGTGGAGCTGGACGGGGAACGCCAGGTGTCCGTGGTGCGGGACGAGCCGCTGGGAGGGCGCGATGCCGCGGCTTGATCCGGACATCCGGGGACCCGAGCGGCCGAGCCTGGCGGACATCGACCCGCTCAACCGGATGTTCGCCGAGTCGTTCACCGACCGCTACCGCCGCGACGGGATGGCCGGGGTGCGGGTCCCCCAGCTCAACCCGTCCGTCTGGCGCTACGCGATCGAGGACGCGGGAGCGGGGGCCATGGTCTGGCGCGATGCTGCCGGCGAGGTCGCCGCGTTCAACATGGTCCATCGCTCGGGCTCGGAGGGTTGGATGGGTCCGCTCGCGGTGCGGCCGGACCGCCAGCAGGCGGGGCTCGGCACCGCGGTGGTGCGGGCCGGGGTCCACTGGCTGGAGGGGAGCGGTGCCACCACCATCGGCCTCGAGACCATGCCCCGCACCGTGGACAACATCGGCTTCTACGGCCGCCTCGGCTTCGTCCCCCGCCACCTCACGGTCTCGATGACCCGGGAGGTGGAGCGCGGGAGCGGGGCGGGGGATCTGCTCTCGGCCGCCGGCCCGGCGCGGCCCGCCACCGTGATCGCCTGTCGGGCGCTGACCGAGTCGCTGGTGGCCGGCGTGGATTTCACCCGGGAGCTCGAGCTGACCGACGAGTTCGAGCTGGGCGACACCAGCCTGGTGCACGCCGACCGGGGGCTCGTCGGCTTCGCGCTCTGGCACGTCGCCCCGCTGGCCGCGGGGCGGCCCCGCGAGGAGCTCCGGGTGCTCAAGCTGGCGGCCGCGAGCCTGGAGGCGTTCGAGGCGGTCGTGGCGGCGGTCGAGCAGGCGGCGGCGGCGGAGCGGGTCCAGCGGATCGCGCTGCGCTGTCAGACGGCCTACGGCGAGGCGTTCCATCGCCTGCTCCGGCGGGGCTACCAGGTCCACTGGACCGACCTGCGGATGACGCTGGCGGAGCGCCCCGAGCGGATGCCGGGCGAGGGTGTGCTGTGGTCGAACTGGGAGATCTGAGCTAGGCCCGCACGGCCCACCAGCGGACCAGCAGCACGGTGCCCAGGGCCAGGAGGGCGTGGATCGCGCCGACCGGCACCGGGAGGAGGAGCCCGAAGACGACCCAGAGCAGGAGGCAGAGCAGGGCGGCGGCGAGGGTCAGGGGCTGCATGGGGGCGCCTCCGGCGCATGTTGACGGTGTGGGATCCGTGCCATATCTTAATGCCCACGGGTGGCGGTGGGGAGCCAAATTATTGAGCCAACAGGTCCGATGATGGGCCCGCATGCTGCGGCCGGTGTCATGCCCCACGGGGGACGACAGACGTCGTGGCGAGGGTTCCAAGCTTTCCATTCGGGCTTCAATAATCCTCCCCGCCGCCGCTCGACCCACGGCGCCGACCCTGCGGTCGGCGCTTCGTGTTCCGGCCCCCTTCGGGAACTTGACGGCCCGGGTGGGGTGTTCACCTTCGGACGTCACGCCGACGCGGGAGCACCATGCCGATCTGCGCCGTCACCCGGCGCGTGCACTTCAACGCCGCGCACCGCCTCCACAATCCGGCCTTTCCCGACGAGTGGAACAGCCGGACGTTCGGCCCGTGCAACAACCCGAACTACCACGGGCACAACTACGAGCTGGAGGTCACGGTGGAGGGCGAGGTGGATCCCGCGACCGGCTACGTCCTGGACATCGCGGTGCTCAAGCGCCTCGTGGACGAGAAGGTCGTCACCGCGCTCGATCACCGAAACCTGAACCTCGACGTGCCGTGGTTCCGCGACCGCGTGCCGTCCGCCGAGCACATCGCGGCGTTCTGCTGGGAGCAGCTGGCGCCGTCGCTGCCGGCCGGGCGCCTGCGGCGGATCCGGCTGTGGGAGACCCCGAGGAATTATGTCGACTATGAAGGCCGCTGAGCCGGTCCCCTTTCCCAGCCCGTTCGCCGCCTACGTGCGGACGATCCTCGAGGCGATCGGCGAGGACCCCGACCGTCCCGGGCTCCGGCGCACCCCAGAACGGGTGGAGACCGCCATGCGGTGGCTCACCCGGGGCTACGGGATGACCGTGGAAGACGCGGTGGGCCGAGGCGTGTTCGAGGAGCCCCACGAGAGCATGATCATAGTGCGGGACATCGAGCTCTACTCGCTCTGCGAGCACCACCTCCTCCCCTTCTTCGGTCGGGCCCACGTCGCGTACGTGCCCAACGGCCGCATCGTGGGGCTCTCCAAGCTTCCCCGCCTGGTGGAGATCTTCGCCCGGCGGCTGCAGGTGCAGGAGCGGCTCACCGACCAGATCGCGGACGCACTGATGGACGTGGTGGAGCCCCAGGGGGTCGGGGTGGTGATCGAGGCCGCGCACCTCTGCATGATGATGCGGGGGGTCGAGAAGCAGAACTCGAAGACCGTCACCAGCGCGGTGCGCGGCACCTTCCGCGAGGACCAGAAGACGCGGGACGAATTCCTCCGGCTGGTGCACGGGAGCCGTCACGCGGAGTGACGCCCCTCGCCGGCCGGCTGGCGGTGGTGACCGGCGCCTCCCGCGGGATCGGGGCGGCCACCGCGCGGGCGCTCGAGGCCGCCGGGGCCCGGGTGGTGGGGCTCGCCCGCAGCCTGCCGCCGAGCGACGGGGAGGGGCGCTGGGACCTCCCCTGCGACCTGACCGATTCGGCCGCGCTGGACGAGGCCGCCGAGCGGATCCTCGCCCGCGGCGTGCCGGACCTGGTGGTCAACAGCGCGGGCGCCTTCGCGCTGGCGCCGCTCCCGGAGACGACCGCGGAGGCGTTGGACGCCCAGCTGGCCGTGAACCTGCGCGCGCCCTTCGCCGTGGCCCGCCGGTTCCTTCCGGCGATGCGCGCGGCCGGGCGCGGCATCCTGGTCAACGTCGGGAGCATCGCGGACCACGTGGGCTTTCCCGAGAACGCGGCCTACGCGGCGAGCAAGTTCGGCCTGCGGGGCCTGCACGAAGTGCTCCGCGCGGAGTATCAGGGGAGCGGCGTCCGGGTCACCCTCGTGTCACCGGGCCCGACCGATACCGCGCTCTGGGATTCGGTCGATCCCGATCATCGCGAGGGCTTCCTGCCGCGCGCGAAGATGCTGCGCCCCGAGGACGTGGCCCAGGCCGTCGTGTTCGTCGCGACCCGACCGGCCCACGTCCATATCGACTGGCTGCGGCTCGGCCCGGCCTGACGCCATGCCCGAGGAGACCCGTCGCATGACCCGCCTGCCCCAATGCGCCCTGCTCGCCCTCCTGGCCGCCGCGCCGACGCTCGCGGCCCAGGACCCGCTCCCCCCGCTGCCGGACTCGACCCGGTGGGGGGTCCACGTGCTGGCCGTGGCCCGGGATTACCGGGGCAGCGTCTGGGCGGGGACCTATGGCCGGGGGATCTACGTGCTGCGCCCGGGCGCCGCCGCCTGGGAGCACCTCCAGCACGACTCCACCCCCACCTCCATCGCCTGGGATTACGTCCATGCCTTCGGCTTCGGCCGGCGGGGTCAGATCTGGTACGGGACCATCGGCAACGGATGGGGCGTCTCCCACGACGAGGGGCGTACCTGGCGCAACTGGACCTTCCGCGAGCTCGGGCCGGAGTGGCAGTACGTGGCCCCGAACGGGATCGTCACCCGGGGCGACACGGTGTGGGTCGCCACCGCGGACGGGATCCTGCAGACGACCGACGACGGCGCCTCCTGGCTCGCGATGGTGGATTCCACCGGGCCGGAGGCGCGCGGGCCGGCGGACACGGCGCTGGCCCTGTTGCCCAACGAGTACGTGCGCAGGATCTCCGCCCACCGGCGGGGGCTCCTGGTCAACACCCTGCGGGGCAACGTCCTGTTGAACGCCACCCACGAGGGGTGGACGGTGAGCCCGATGTCGTTCGCGGCCTTCCCGCCCGCCAACTCGCTGCTGGTCGGCGGGATCCAGCTCAAGGGCACCGCCTGCGGCCTGCGCCGCACCTCGGACACGCTGCCCTGCCTGCCGCTGCGGTACTCCCGAGCCACCGAGCCGCCCAAGGAGCTCCTGACCAGCTGGTTCCGGCGTCCCGCCGACTTCGCGGACAACGCGTTCATCGACCAGACCTATCGCTACGGCTCGACGATGGGCGGCAACTTCCAGGAGCATCAAGGCGTCGAGTTCAACAACCCGGACGGCACGCCGGTGCGCGCCATCGGCTCCGGCACGGTGGTCTACGCCGGTCCCGCCGAGGCGGGGGCCCTGACGGTGGCGATCCGCCACGACTCGGTGCTGGTGCGGGCCGGCTCCCGATACCGGATCTACTCCACGTACTACCACAACAGCGAGCTGCGGGTCCGCCTCGGCCAGCACGTGGCCGAGGGCGAGCTGGTGGCCCGGGTCGGGAACACGGGCCGGGCGACGAACGACCATCTGCACCTGGAGGTGCACGCCGCCCCGACCGACGACGTGCGGCAGATCGTGGACTCGACCGAGCGCTTCCCGCCCTACACCACCAACCCGGAGCTCTGGCTCACCCCGCTGCCCGGGACCGGGGTCGTGGCCGGCCTGGTGCTGAACGCCCGCGGTCAGCGGGTGCGCCAGGCGCGGATCCACGGCCTGGTCAAGCCCGATCCGATCGAGACCCCGTTCTCCTACATCGAGACCTACGGCGAGCGGGGC
>JBFIUJ010000204.1:0-5791 GCA_041607595.1 Gemmatimonadales bacterium
CCCGTTGTCCTTGAGGATCCAGGACAGGGTGCGGGTCAGCGCCTGGTCGTCGTCCGCGACGATGATCCGGGGGGTCAGGCTCATGCGCGCACCAGTCTCTCGAACACCGCGTCGTCCACGTTGCCGCCGCTCACCACCGCCACGGTCGTCCCGGCCGGGGCGCAGCGCCCGGAGAGGAGCGCCGCGGTGGTGACGGCGCCGGACGGCTCCACGCGGATGCCGACTTTCTCATGCAGGAAGCGGACCGCGTCGGCGATCTCCTCGTCCGTCACGGTCACGGCCTCGCGCACCACGAGACGGATGTAGGAGAAGGGCAGGTCGCCGATCGCCAGCGGGAGGAGCCCGTCGGCCAGGCTGTCCGCCTTCACGAGCCGGGTGGGGCGACCGGCGGCCAGCGCGGCGGTCAGCTTGGCAGCGCCCTCCGGCTCGACGCCCACGACCCGGACGCTCGGCTTCAGGGCCAGGACCGCGATCGCGATACCGGCCAGGAGCCCGCCACCCCCGACCGGCACCAGGATGGTCTGGACGTCCGGCCGGTCCTCCAGGATCTCGAGCCCACAGGTCCCCTGCCCCGCGATCACGTCCGCGTGCTCGTAGGGCGGCACCGGGACCAGGCCCTCCGACTCGGCCAGCGCCGCCGCCCGGCTCTCCCGCTCGTTGCGGGTGTCCACGAAGACGATCTCTCCCTCCTGCCCGCGGACCCCCTCGACCTTGACCCTGGGAGCGTCCTTCGGCATCACGATCACCGCGCGGGCGCCCAGCCGCCGGGCGGCGTAAGCCACCGCGAGGCCGTGGTTTCCGCTCGAGTGGGTGACCACCCCCCGGGCCCGCTCCGCGGCGCCCAGCCGGGCGATCGCGGTGTAGGCGCCGCGGATCTTGAACGCGCCGACCGGCTGGTCGTTCTCGCACTTGAGCGACACCGGCACGCCGAGCCGCTCGGACAGGGCCGGCACGTCGAGGAGGGGCGTGCGGAGCGCCACACCGGCGAGGGCCGCCGCCGCCACGCGGACGTCCTCGAGTGAGACCGCCAGGGCCGGATCCGCCATCCGCTCAGCTCCGGGGAGGGGGAAGGGGACGAGGAGGGAAGCTCGCTAAGTTACTGGCACACAACGGGCTTATCAAGCCGAAGGGCGCCGGGTCCAGGCCCGGCGCCCATCGGCGTCGCAGGATCGCGCTGTCGAGGACCGATCTACTCCTCGCGGGAACCGGCCGGGCTCTCCTCCTCGTCCCCGGTGGGCTCCTCGTCGCCGCCCTCGTCCTCCCGGACCACCCGGGCCACGTCCACCACCGCATCGCCCTCGTCCGGGTTCATCAGGCGGACGCCCTGGGTGTTCCGCCCGATCACGCTGATCCCGTGGACCGGCACCCGGATGATGACGCCGTGTCGGGTGATCATCATCAGCTCGTCGTCGGGGATGACCTCCTTCAGGGCCACGATGGCCCCGGTCTTGTCGGTCTTCTTGAGCGTGATGATGCCCTTGCCGCCCCGGCCCTGCACCCGGTAGTCGCCGATCTCGGAGCGCTTGCCGTAGCCGTGCTCGCTCACGACCAGCAGGGTGGCCTCTCGGCGCACCACCACCATGCCGATCACCGAGTCCCCCTTGGACAGGGAGATGCCGCGGACGCCGGTCGTGGCTCGGCCCATCTCCCGCACGTCGCCCTGGTGGAAGCGGATGCTCATGCCGTTCCGGGTGGCCAGGACCACGTCGTTGCTGGCCTCGGCCACCTGCACGTCGATCAGCTCGTCGCCCTTGACGATGTTGATCGCGTTGATGCCGGTGGACCGGACGTTCCCGTAGGCCGAGAGCACGGTCTTCTTGACGGTGCCGTTCCGGGTGGCGAAGAGGAGCCACTGGTCGTCGGTGAACTCGCGCACGGCGACGACCGCCGCCACCCGCTCGCTCGGCTTGATCGCGATGCAGTTGATCACCGGCTTGCCGCGCGCGGCCCGCCCGCCCTGGGGGATCTCGTGGACCTTGAGCCAGTACACCTGCCCCTGGTCGCTGAAGAACATCAGGTAGTCGTGGGTGCTGGCGATGAACAGGTGCTCGACCCAGTCGTCCTCCTTCGTCCCCATCCCGTTCAGCCCGCGGCCACCCCGGCGCTGCCGCTTGTAGGTGGCGACCGGGATCCGCTTGATATAGCCGGAGTGGGAGATCGTGATCACCATGTTCTCCTCGGCGATCAGGTCCTCCACGGTGAAGTCGCCCTGGTCCGCCACGATCTCGGTGCGGCGCGCGTCGCCGAACTTGTCCGCCACCTCGGCCAGCTCGGCCTTGAGCATCGCCATCCGCTTGGGCTTCGAGGCCAGGATGCCCTTCAGCTCCTTGATGGTGGCGCGCACCTCCTTCAGCTCGGCCTCCAGCTTGTCGATCTCGAGGCTGGTGAGCTTGGCGAGGCGCATGTTGAGGATGGCGTCGCTCTGCTTCTCGGAGAGCTTGAACCGCTTGCGCAGCCGAGCGTCCGCGGTGGGCGTGTCCTCCGAGCCGCGGATGATCTTGATCACCTCGTCCAGGTTGTCGACCGCGGTCTTCAGTCCCTCGAGGATGTGCTCGCGGGCCTGCGCCGCGTCCAGCTCGAACTGGGTCCGGCGGACGATGATGTCGTGGCGGTGCTCGATGTACCGCTCGAGCATCTCCTTGAGGGTGAGCACCTTCGGGATGCCGCCGTCCAGCGACAGCATGATCACGCCGAAGGTGGACTGCATCGCGGTGTGCTTGTAGAGCTGGTTCAGGATCACGTTCGGAATGCTGTCCCGCTTCAGCTCCACGACGACGCGCATCCCGTCCTTGTCGCTCTCGTCCCGCACCCCGGTGATTCCCTCGATCTTCTTCTGGATCGCGAGCTCCGCGATGGCCCGCACCAGGTTCTCCTTGTTGACCTGGTAGGGGATCTCGGTGACCACGATCTGGCACTTGCCGCTCGACTCCCGCTCCTCGATCTGGGCCCGCGCCCGCATCACGATCCGTCCGCGGCCCGTCTCGTAGGCCTCCTTGATGCCTTCCCGCCCATAGATGAAGCCGGCGGTGGGGAAGTCCGGCCCCTTCACGATCTTCCGCAGGTCGGTGATCGTCGCGGCCGGGTGGTCCACCAGGTGCTCCACCGCCTTGGCCACCTCGGTCAAGTTGTGGGGCGGGATGTTGGTGGCCATGCCGACCGCGATCCCGCTCGACCCGTTGACCATCAGGTTGGGAAGGGCGCCGGGGAGGACGGTCGGCTCCATGAGCCGGTCGTCGAAGTTGGGCTGGAAATCGACGGTGTTCTTATCGATGTCCTGCAGCATCGTCATCGCGATGCGGGTGAGCCGGGCCTCGGTGTAGCGGTAGGCCGCCGCCGGGTCGCCGTCCACCGAGCCGAAGTTCCCCTGGCCGTCCACCAGCGGGTAGCGGAGCGAGAAGTCCTGCACCATCCGCACGAGCGCGTCGTAGACCGAGCTGTCGCCGTGGGGGTGGTACTTGCCCAGCACATCGCCCACCACGGTGGCCGACTTCTTGTACGGCCGCCCCGGCACGAGGCCGAGCTCGTTCATCGCGTAGAGGATCCGGCGGTGCACCGGCTTCAATCCGTCCCGCACGTCCGGCAGCGCGCGGGAGACGATCACGCTCATCGAGTAGTTGATGAACGACTGCTGCATCTCCTCCTCGATCAGCCGAGGCAGGATGCGTTCGCGGGCGTTGGGTGCGGTCATGGAGGTCCGGGGCAGAGGCTCGAGCGGGGCCGGCGCGGGGGGGCCGGCCGAACGCTGAAATATACCCGGAACGGACCCCCGGAGGCAACCGTCCCGTGGGACCTTAAGTTATTTCAATAAAATGACTTAAGAGGCACCGTCAGGCGGCTGGGACGCGCGTCCGGCGGCGCCCGGGAAGGAGGGCCGGGAGGACCAGCAGGGCCCCGACGGTTCCGGCCACCGTGCCCCCCACGGTGGCGAGAGCGATCGCCCCGAAGAGGCTGTCCGCGGGGCTCCCGATCGCCAGGGGGAGGAGGCTCGCCAGCGCGGCCAGGGTCACGAAGACGATCATGCCGGCCCGGTCTCGGCACGCGGCGACCACCGCCGGGCCGCCGAGCCGGCCCTCCCGGCCGTGACCCCGCCGGAGCAGGGCGGCGTCCACCAAGAGGATCGCCTGGTTGACCGCGAGCCCCACCACGAGAATCACCCCGACCGCGGCCTCCCGGCTGAACGCGGCCCCGCTCAGCCAGAACGCCGCGGCGACGCCGCCGAGCGCGACGGGCAGGCTCAGGAACACGAGGCCCGCGGCCCAGGCCGAATCGAACACCATGGCCACGGCGAGGATCACGAGGGCGACGCCGATGGCGAACACGAGCCAGAGGCCCTTCTCGCTCTCGTCCGATCCATGGCGGAACTCTATGTCGTCCACCGAATAGCCGGGCGGCACGGCGATCGACCGCATGAAGGCCTCGTGGGTGCGCTGGGCCAGCTTGGAGGGACCGCGGAAGTCGTAGCTCACAATCCGCACGTACTGCTGGTCCTCTCGGCTGATGGCGCCGAGGGCCTCCCGCTCCTCCACCCGGGAGAGATCCGACACCCGGACCGGCGCGCCCGAGGGGTTCGCCACCAGCGCCTCGCGCAGCTCGCCCAGCGAGCGCTCTCGGGTGCCGGCGGTCTTGAGGGTGACCGGCACCTCCTCCCCGCCGAGCTCGATCCGCTGGGCCCCCACCGGGCCGCGCACCTCGCGCGCCACCGCCTGGGCGAAGTCCGCCGCGGTGACCCCGTGGCGCGCCATGGCCCCCCGATCCGGCTCCAGGGTGACGGCGGACGACTTCTCCCGCCGCCAGAAGCTCCCGGCGTTGGCGTCCACGTCCCGCACGCGGGGGATCCGCTCGAGCCGGGTCTTGAGGTCGAGCGCGAGCCCCTCGACCCCGGCGTAGGAGAACCCCAGCACCTTGATCCGGTAGGAGACGCTGCCGCCGCCGCCGAACCCGGAGGAGAAGCCGGGGCCCTGGCCCCGCACGCTCACGCTGGCCCCGCCCACCAGGACCGCCCGCTGGGTCAGCTCCTCCTCCATGACCGAGGGGAGCGCGGTGAGGCCCGCTTCCTTCTCGAAGATCACGATCATCGAGGCCCCCTCGCCGAACCCGCGGGTCACCACCTGCTCCACCCCATCCTGGCCCACCACCAGCGCCTCGAACTCCCGCATCCCGCGGTCCAGGCTCTCCGGATCCGACCCGCGGGGGAAGCTCATGAAGGCCTGGAGGGTGGTCCGCTGGCCGGCCCAGGCGCCCCAGGAGAAGCGCGGCACCTTGGTGACGAACCCCCAGCCCAGAACCGCGAGCCCCGCCGCCGTGGCGCCGAGTGCCAGCCAGCGCCAGCGCAGCAGCGCGATCACGAGCCGCCGGTAGCCCCGCGCGAGACGGGGCCAGGCTCCTCGGGCCGGGTCGCCGTGGCCCGCGCCGAGCGCGGGGACCATCAGCACCGCGGAGGCGACCGACCAGCCGAGCGCCAGGGCGAACGCGGCGGCGAAGGGCACGAACGCGGCGCGAGCGTCCCCCTGGAGATAGAGGAAAGGCACGAGCACCACGGCCGTGGTCAGCGTGGCCCCCAGCACGGCCGGCAGGATCCCGCGTCCCGCTTCGGCCCGCCCGACGGGCGTGTCCGGCGCGGCGCGGAGCCGCTCCACCACCACGAGGCCGTTCTGGACCAGGATCCCGATCCCCATCCCCAGGCCCGCGAGGGTCAGGAGGTTGGCCGGGATGCCGAGCAGGTAGAGCGAGAGGGCGGTGCCGGCGACCGCGACGGCGGCGCTCCCGAGCACGAGCCCGGCGCCGCGCGCGC
>JBFIUJ010000205.1:0-5769 GCA_041607595.1 Gemmatimonadales bacterium
CGGGCCCGCGTCCTTGCCGGGCTCGCCGCGGTGGACTGCGTGGTGCTGTTCGACGAGGATACCCCGCTCACCCTGATCACGGCCCTGGCGCCCGACGTCCTGGTGAAGGGCGCCGACTACGCCCGCTCGGACATCGTCGGGGCCGACGTCGTCGAGGGCCGGGGCGGCCGCGTGGTGCGCGTCCCCCTCGTCGCCGGCCAATCCACCTCCGACCTCGTGGAGCGTATCCGTGGCAAGACCTGACGGCCGATCCCCCGACGAGCTCCGGCCCCTCGTGCTCGAGCGACAGGCGAACCCCTACGCCGAGGGCTCCTGCCTGATCCGGGCGGGCGGCACGCTCGTCCACTGCACGGCGAGCGTCGAGCCGGGCGTGCCCCGCTGGCGGAAGGGCACCGGCGAGGGCTGGGTGACCGCGGAGTACGCCATGCTGCCCCGGGCCACGACCGAGCGCACCCCCCGGGAGCGGCAGGGCCCCGGGGGACGGACCCAGGAGATCCAGCGGCTGATCGGCCGCTCGCTCCGAGCCGCGATGGACACGATGGCGTTCGGCGAGTTCACCATCCGCATCGACTGCGACGTCCTCCAGGCCGACGGGGGCACCCGGACCGCGAGCATCACCGGCGGCTGCATCGCCCTGGCCGATGCCTGCGCCTGGCTGGCCCAGCACACCGGCGGCGCCAACCCGTTCGGCCGACTCGTCGCCGCCGTCTCGGTGGGCATCCTGGAGGGCGAGCCCCGGCTCGACCTCTCCTACGCCGAAGACCGCACGGCCGACGTGGATGCGAACCTGGTCATGCTCCACCCCGACCGCTTCGTCGAAGTGCAGGGCACGGGAGAGCAGGGCACCTTCTCCGGGCCGGAGCTCGACGCCATCGTGGCCCTGGGCACCCGGGGCATCGGGGAGCTCTTCCGGCGCCAGGCCCAGGCCCTCGGGTGGTGAAGCTGCTGGTCGCCACCCGGAGTCCCGGGAAGCAGCGGGAATTCCGCCGCCTGCTGGCGGAGAGCGGGTGGGAGATCGCCTTCCCCGACGATGCCGGGATCGTGGAGTCCTCGGCGGAGGAGGGTTTGGAGCTGGGGGAGAGCTTCCAGGCCAACGCCCGGGCCAAGGCGGAGTACTTCGCCCGGCGCACCGGCCTCGTGACCGTGGCGGAGGATTCCGGCCTCGAGGTCTTCGCGCTCGGCGGCGCCCCCGGGGTCCGCAGCAAGCGATGGAGCGGGGCCGACGGCCCCCCGGACGCGGTCGATCGGGCCAACGTGGCGATGCTGCTCCAACGGCTGACCGGCGCTCCCGAGACCAAGCGCCGCGCCCGCTATCGGGCGGTGATCGTGCTGCTGCGCACGCCCGATGCCGTGCCCGAAGTGTTCGAAGGCCTCTGCAACGGACGGATCCTGGAGGCCCCGGTGGGAACGGAAGGCTTCGGGTACGACCCGGTGTTCTACGCCGACCAGCTGGGCAAGGGCATGGGCGAGGCCTCGCCCGAGGAGAAGGACGCGGTGAGCCACCGGGGAGCGGCCGTGCGGTCCCTCCTTGCCGCCCTCGGCCCGCCGGCCCCGTGACCGCTGCGGGCGAGCCCATCCGCCGGCGATCGCCCCGAGCCTTCGGCGCCGCCCCGCCGCCTCGTGCCACGACCCATCGAGCCGGGCATCGACCGCGGCGACCCCGCCCGGCGGATTGGCGCCCGCGCGGCCCGACCGACTCCTGACCACGGTGCGCTAGCGCATCCGCCCGGCGATCGCCTCGAGCCTCCGCCGCCGCTCCGCCCCGTCGTACCACACCCCGCGCACGACCACCCCGGCGATCCGCCCGAGCCACACCGGATCCTCCACCGGATTCCCCTCCAGGAGGAGGAGGTCGGCGTGGGCCCCGGGCGCGATCACGCCCAGCGTCCCGGCCCGCCCCAGGTACTCCGCCGGCCCCCGCGTCGCCATCGCGAGGACGGTCCAGCCGTCGAGCCCGGCGAGGCGGAGCGCACGCGCCTCGCGCACCACGGAGAATCCCGGCACGTTGAAGAGCTGGGGCGAGTCGGTCCCCAACAGGAGCCCGGCGCCCGCGGCGTGGAGCGCCCGCAGGGCCGCGTCGCGCTCCGCGATCTGCCGCCCTGGCGCGCGACCGAGGATCCGCCGGACCAGCCGGCGCCACCAGGGAGCGGTCGTGCGGCGTCGCACCTCGTCCGTCCACCCGTCCACCACGATCGCGGGCACGTAGCGAAGCTCCGGGCGGGCGCGCAGCTCCTCGAGCGACCGCTCCCCCAGGAGGGTTCTCCAGAGGTCGAGCGTCGGCGCGTTCCAGGTGCCGGCCTCCCGCGTGCGCCGCGCGAGCTCGGCAAGGCGGGTCGAGTCGCCGCTCGCCGCCGCGAGGTAGCCCTCCAGGTGCTCCACCGACCGCTGCCCCGCCGCCAGCACCCGGTCGAGCCCGACCGCGTCGGGAACGTGCCCGCCGAAGGGGATCGGCTCGGCGTGCGCCGCGGCGGCGATGGCGGCGTAGACCTCGGGTGTCAGCCCCTCCTGGATCTTGAGAGCGTCGAAGCCGGCGGCTCGGTGCTCCCGGACCATCCGGGCCGCCGTCACCGGGTCGGTCGCGGTGCTCCCGCCGAGCGGCGGGGAGACCGTCCAGAGTCGGGGGCCCAGGATCTCTCCCCGCTCCACCCGCTCGCGCAGCGCCCGCTGCGCGGGCGGGCCGGCCATCGCCCGGACGGTGGTGACGCCGTTCAGCGCGTAGAGCGCGAGCACGTCCTCGGCGTAGGTCGGCGGGAGACGGGCGTCGGGCTCCGGAATGTGGGCGTGCATCTCCGCGAGCCCCGGGATGAGGAACAGGCCGCGGCCGTCGATCACCCGCGCGTCGCGGGGCAGGGGCATCGTTGGCCTCGGCCCGAGCGCGTGCACCCGCCCCGCGCGGACGATCACGGTCTGATCTCGCAGGAGCCGGTCCCGATCCATCGGCAGCACGTCGGCGCCAACGACGGCGAGGGCGGCGGGCGGGGCAGGGCCCTGCGCCGCGAGGACGCCCGGCGCCGAAGCGAGCAGGAGAGCCCCGCACCGGAGCGCTCCGACGCGCGGGGACGTTGGAAAGTGGCCGTGGGCCCGATTACTGTTCACCCGGCCCGGCGGCCGTGCGGTCGCCCGGGCGGGGCGTGGCGCAGTCCGGTAGCGCGCCTGCTTTGGGAGCAGGAGGTCCCGGGTTCGAATCCCGGCGCCCCGATGGTCCGCGACGGCGCGGGGACCGGAATCCCGCGACGCCGGCGGGCCGGTCCATGCAGGGGAGGCGGCCGCGGCCGGCGGCCTCCGATTCTTCGACCGAGAAACGAGCGACATGTTGAGCACGGATAGCGACATCGCACGCACGTTCATCCCCCAGGACTGGGACGCCTACGGGGAGGAGGACCACGAGGTGTGGTCGATCCTCTACCGCCGGCGGATGGACGATCTGCAGACCAACGGCAGCCGGATCTATCTGGACGGCGCCCAGGTCATCGGGCTCTGCGAGCAGACGGTGCCGAACCTGGCCGAGGTGAACCGCCGGTTGGCGCCCCGCACGGGGTGGCAGGCCGTCGGGGTCGGGGGCTACCTGCCGGCCAAGGAGTTCTTCGGCTGCCTGGCGACGCGGCGGTTTCCCACGACCCTCACCGTGCGGCCGAGGGCGAAGCTGGATTACCTGCCCGAGCCCGACATCTTCCACGACGTCTTCGGCCATGTGCCGCTGCACGCCGACCCGGTCTTCGCCGACTTCCTCCAGCGCTTCGGGCAGCTCGGCGCGAGCACCACCACCGAGGAGGAGCGGGAGCGGCTGGCCCGGCTCTTCTGGTTCACGGTGGAGTTCGGCCTGATCGCCGAGGGCGGACGGACGAAGGTCTACGGGAGCGGGCTGATCTCGTCCACCGCGGACAGCGCCAACGCGCTGGGCCCCTCGTGCGACCGGCGGCCCTTCTCCCTGGAGGCGGTGATCGCGCAGCCCTTCGAGATCGACCGGCTCCAGGACGTTCTCTTCGTCGTCGATTCGTTCGAGCAGCTCTTCGAGGCCGTCGAGACCATCGCCGCCGACCGCCGCTGACCGCTCCCGGCG
The DNA here is from genome assembly GCA_041607595.1 of Gemmatimonadales bacterium. Classification (GTDB taxonomy): domain Bacteria; phylum Gemmatimonadota; class Gemmatimonadetes; order Gemmatimonadales; family GWC2-71-9; genus JBFIUJ01. The sequence goes on from JBFIUJ010000205.1 coordinate 4,061, forward strand.
CCGGCGCCACGCGCCGGCGGCCGGGAGGTCCATCCCGCACGGAGGCCCATGAGCCAGGGTTCCCCCGATCGTTCCTCCGCCGGAGCTCCCACGGCCCGCCCCGAAGCGGTCAGCGCGGCCCGCGCGAGCCTGGGGCGCTGCCAGGGCGCGGCCGACCTGTTCCCGTCGTTCTACCAGACCTTCTTCGCGCGCTGTCCCGCGGCGGCCCCCCGCTTCGCCAACACCGACTTTGCCCGCCAGAACAAGCTCCTGCAGCATGCCATCGGGCTCTTGCTCGCCTTCCCCGGGAGCCGGGACCCGTCCCTCCTGATGCGGGTGGCGGAGCGGCACAACCGGCGGGGCCTCGACATCCCGCCCGAGATGTACGCCCCCTTCGTGGACGCGCTGGTCGAGACCATCGGGCGGTACGATCCGGCCTTCACGCCGGACCTCGAGGCGGCCTGGCGGGAGGCCATTGCCCCCGGTGTGGCGTTCATGCAATCGCGGTACTGACGCCACGTTGTCTCGAAACCCCTGAGCGGTATCTTAGGAGGATGCAGGTCCCCCTTCGCTCCGGGAGCCCCCGGCCCCACCAGCGGCTCGCGCCCCCCGACCGAGCGCGGCCGGGGGGGTCGGCATGACCTCCCCGCCGACCCCCACGTGCAACCGGTGCGGGCACCAGGTGGTGTCCGGGGCCCGGTTCTGCCTGAACTGCGGCGCCGACGTCTCGGCCGAGCAATCCTCCCTCGCCACCGCCTACGTGGCGCCGGTCCCCCCCGAGCGCAAGACCCCCTTCGCCTACGCCCTGGACCTCCTGCGGGACGAGACCCTGGGGGAGTACGAGATCCTGGGGGAGCTGGGGCGCGGCGGCATGGCCACCGTGTTCCTGGCCCACGACATCTCCCTCGACCGCAAGGTGGCGATCAAGGTGATGTCGCCCGCGCTGCTCGATCAGGGGATGGCGGAGCGCTTCAAGCGCGAGGCGCGCACCGCGGCCTCGCTGAACCACCCGCACATCATTCCGATCTACGCCGTCCGCGATCGGGACCCGGTCCTGTTCTTCGTGATGAAGTTCATCCCGGGCCAGTCGCTCGACCCGATCGTCAAGGAGCATGGCCAGCTGCCCATCCCCATGGTCACGACGATCGTGAGCCAGGCGGGCGGCGCGCTGGGGTACGCGCACCGGCGCGGCGTCGTCCACCGCGACGTGAAGCCCGCCAACATCATGATCGACGAAGAGGGTTGGGCGATGGTGACGGACTTCGGGATCGCCAAGGTGTCGGCCTCCCAGGGGCTCACCATGACCGGCGTCACCGTGGGCACGCCGGCCTACATGAGCCCCGAGCAGTGCCTCGCCAAGGAGGTCACCGGCGCCTCCGACCAGTACTCCCTCGGCGTCGTGGCGTACGAGATGCTCACCGGGGTCCAGCCGTTCAAGGCGGACTCGGTGATGGCGCTCATGTGGGCCCACTTCAACGAGACCCCGAAGCCGATCGCCGAGCTGCGTCCGGACTGCCCCGAGCCCCTGGCCGCCGCGATCATGCGGATGCTGGAGAAGGACCCGGAGAAGCGTTGGCCCTCGATGGACGACCTGGTGGCCGCCATCGGCGCCAAGCCGCTGGCGCACGACGATCCGATCCGCCGGCAGATGGTGGATCTGGCCCTGACCGGAACCAGCGCCAAGGTCGCGAGCGAGTACCAGACGCCCACCAGCCCGGTGCCCCCGGCCA
>JBFIUJ010000206.1:0-5751 GCA_041607595.1 Gemmatimonadales bacterium
ATGTCCAGCGCCACGATCTCGCGGCTGCGCAGCCCCTCGGGGACGTCCCCGTCGATGATCCGCTGGGCCAGGCCCTCGACGATCGCGGTCTTCCCCACCCCCGGCTCGCCGATCAGGACCGGGTTGTTCTTGGTCCGGCGCGAGAGCACCTGCATGACCCGGCGGACCTCTTCGTCCCGCCCGATCACCGGGTCGAGCTTCCCGGCGCGCGCCTGGTCGGTGAGGTTCCGGGTGAACCGGCCCAGCGCCTGGTACTTCTCCTCGGGCGACTGATCCGTCACCCGGTGGCTGCCCCGCACCGCCTCCAGCGCCGAGCGCAGCTGCTCCTCCCCCACGTTCTCGGACGCGATGAGCGCGCGTGCCGTGGACCCCTTCACGGCCACCAGGGCGAGCAGGAGATGCTCAGTGGAGACGTAGGCGTCGCCCAGGGTCTTGGCCTCTTCCTCCGCCCGATCGAAGATGCGGTGCAGCTCGCGGTCGAACGTCGGCTCGGCCGACTCCCCAGACTGCTGCGGCAGCCGGCCGAGCTCGCGCTCGGTCTCGGCCTGGAGCGCCGTCACGTTGAGCCCCGCCTTCTGGAGGAGGGGGCGCACCACGCCCTCCTCCTGCGCCAGCAGCGCGGCGAACAGGTGGGCGTCGTTCACCACGGGGTTCCCGCGACGCCGGGCATCTTCGCCCGCCTCGCGGAAGGCATCCTGCCCTCGCAGCGTCAGTCGTTCCGGCCTCAGCATCGCTCGCAGTCCTTTCCCGCGCCTTCCCGGCGCCCTCGAATCATCCGCCTTGCTGGTTGACAGTGCGGTCCGAGGCCCATGGGGGCAAGGAGCATACCCTGGATGTCTGCCTTTTTGACAGCACCGCGCGAAAGCCAGGAATGTGAAGGCCCCCGCGGCATGCCGCGGGGGCCGGTGGGTGGATGAACCGGGGCACCATTCAGCGTTGCTTCCGGCCGTCGCGCTGCGCGATCATCTTCTTCACGTACTTGCGGCCGTCGACGGTCAGCACGTAGTAGTAGATCCCCACGGTGACCTCCCGCTGCCCGTCGCTGTAGCGTCCGTCCCAATAGGCCAGGAACTCGCCACAGCCCAACCGCACCTGGTTGATGCGATCGCCGCGCGGCACTTGGAGCACCGGGATCGCGACGGTCTGGGCCAGCACGTTGTAGATCTCGAGGGTGACGACCGGTTGGTGGCCCCCATCGCAGAGCTCGGGACGCAGGACGAACGGAATGGTGGTCGCCGGAAAGAACGGGTTGGGGTAGTTGTCCCGGAGCTCGACCGCCGGAGGCGGCTGTTCCTGCGCCACGGCGGGCACGGCAACCCCGAGGATGAGCCCGAGCCACCACCCCGGCCAGGCGTACCGCATGCGTTCCTCGCGTCGGACGAAGTGAAGTGGGCTTGCCGCACCTCCGGCTGCAGAGGGAATCGAGTGGGACGAGGCAAAGATGCTCGGCGCCCGGAGGCCGTGTCAAGTGATGTGATGAAAGGCAGTTAGACGAGATGGCGCAGATCGCCCACGCGCCGAGTCACCCGCTGGGCGTCGGCCCACTCGAGGAGCGGGATCAAGAACTTTCGCGAGAGCCCGGTGCGCTCGCGCAGCGCGGCGACCGAAATCTCCCCGCCGGCCTCGCCGCCCACCGATCGGAGGAGCGCCACGAACGCATCGAGAGCCTCGGCCGAGTAGTAGCGCTCCCGCTCGACCGCCACGACCCATCCGCGCCCCGCGGCGACCCGAAGGGCGGAGCGCACATCGCCCAGATCACCTCGGGCGTCCAGCTCGCCCAGGCCGGGAGGCTGCAGCCCAGCCTCGCGCAGGAGCGTCACCACCCGATCCACCTCGGGCTCCCCGCCGGGCGCGCTCGGCCGGAACTGGGGCAGCCGCACGATGCCCTCCGCGACGACCAGCCGCTCGGCGGACAGGAGATCGGCCAGGGCCGCCTCCGCCACCGGCGCCTCTGCGCGGGCCGCTCGCCGGGCGGTCTCGAGCGGCATCCCCGGCGCAGCGGCATTCCCCTCGTGAAACGCGGCCACCGCCTCGAGCAGCCGCTCGCCCGCGCGCCCGACCGACGCCGCCGAGCGCCAGCGATCGCCCACCAGGCGCAGCGCGGGGCGGCCGGCGGCCAGCTCCTCGGCCACGGCGGACGACGTGCCGAGCAGCAGTCCGAGTCCGGCGGCGGGTGCCCCTTCGGAGCGCCGCGCCACGAGGGCCTCGAGGCGGTCGCCGTCCTCCGCGGCACCCAGCCCCGGGGGCCAGGTGGCCCGTCGGGGCGGTGCGGGATCGAGCACCTGACCGCCACCGATCGTGGTCACCGGGCTGTAGCTCCGGAGCACGAAGCGGTCGCCTCCGCGGGCCACCACCGGCGCCTCCAGCGCGAGGCGAGCGAGCGCGCTGCCGCCGGGCGGGACGGTTCCGCCCCGAGGGTACACCCGGGCCATCGCCTCGGCCGTGCCCAGCAGCACGCGGACGCGGGCGCGGGGCGCGAGCGGCCGAGCCGCCTGCCCCAGGAGGGCGAGCCGAACGTCGAGGAGTGGTGAGGCGGTCCACGGGAGCGCGGCGGTGACCACGACATGTCCGCGACCCGCGTCTCCGCGATCGAGCCCGGCGAGACCGAGCGCCGTCCGGGAGCCGGGAACGGCGCGGTCGGTGGACCGGCCGAAGCTCTCGATCGAGCGCACCCGGGCGGCGTGCCCTCCCGGCAGCACGGTGACCGCGTCGCCCACCGCCACGGAGCCGGACCAGACCGTCCCGGTGACGACCGTGCCCGTGCCGGCGACCGAAAAGACCCGATCCACCGGCAGCCGGAATGCATCCGCGTCGGACTGGGGCCAGGGGGCCGGGTCTCCCGCGAGGTCCGCCAGCCTTCTCCGGAGGTCCGCCAGCCCTTGGCCGGTCAGAGCCGAGACGGCCGCCGGCTCGCCGAAGGCTACCGGCGATCGTCCGAGCCAGCGGATCACCTCCTCCCGGACGAGGGCCAGCCAGTCGGGCTCGACCAGGTCCACCTTGGTGAGCACGGGAATGCCGCGCGGAACGCCGAGCTGCTCCACGATGGCGAGGTGCTCGCGGCTCTGGGGCATGATGCCCTCGTCGGCCGCGATGACCAGCAGCACCACGTCCACCCCGACGGCGCCGGCCACCATCGTGCGGACGAAGTCCTCGTGCCCCGGTACGTCCACCACGCCCGCGGTGCGGCCGGCGCCCAGATCGAGGGGCGCGAAGTTGAGGTCGATGGTGATGCCGCGCCGCCGCTCCTCCGCCAGCCGATCCATCGCGGTCCCGGTCAGCGCCGCGAGCAGCGCGGACTTCCCGTGATCGATGTGCCCCGCCGTCCCGACGATCACCTCAAGAGTCCTTCCGGGGGCGCGGGCGCTGCCACAGCTCCAGCGCCGGGAGCTCGGCGCCCTCCCCCAGGTGGTAGCGGATGTAGCGTGCCAACAGGCGCCGGTGGGCCGCCCGGTTGCGGCGGTCGAGCTCGGGTACCCCGGCCTGAGGGTCGAGCAGGGTGACCAGCGCGTCCCGAGCCTCGGGCGGGAGGCGCGTCGCGCCGTGCGACCCGGCGCACCGCGGGCAGAGCGCTCCCCCGTCCCGAGTGCTGAACGGAAGCTGCCCGGAGGGCGCCACGGCCTCCCCGTCCCGGGCGCAGCGGTCCAGGGAGGGTCCGAACCCGAGCACCGCGATGAGGCGCCACAGCATCCGGAGCGCCACCGCGTCCACCTCGCTCGCGGGTGCCTGCTCCAACAGGCCGAGGGAGCCCTGGAGCAGGAGGTAGCTCTCCTCGTGCGGCTCGGGTGGGGCGAAGCGCATCATCACCTCGGCCAGGGCGGTCGCCGCCGTGAACCGGGCGTAGTCGTCGGTCAGCCCCACGTGGAGGCGGGTCACGTCGAAGGCCGTGAGGAGGTGGAGATCCCGCCGATCGGAATAGCGAAACTGGGCCTGTCCCTCGCTCAGGAGCTGGAGGGCGGCGCCGAAGCGGCTCCGAGGCCGCAGGGCCCCTTTGGCGATGACGCTCTGGACCCCGAGGGCACGGGTGGCGAGCCGGACAACCTTGGATGTCTCGCCGTAGCGGACCGCGCCGAGCACGATGGCCAGCGTGTCGACCTGGAGCAGCTAGCCCCCCGCCGGCAGGGCCGTGGCGGCCACCGTCCAGGGGCACTCGTCGAGCTGGATGGCCTGTGCGACGGTGAGGTCGTCGCGGAGGAGCTGGAGGCGGCCCGGCGCACCCGGCGTGCACGGTCCGGCCTCGAGGGCCCAGACCCGGCCCCGGGAATCCACCTCGACCCCGACGTTGTCGGGAATGGCCGCGCCGGCCCCGGCGCCCCGGACGACCGAGCGGGTGCGGGTGTTGAACTCCATCAGCCCGAACGTGCGGGAGGCCACGAACAGCCGCTCTCCTACGTCCGCGGCCAGGGCCCCGGGGTCGGAGCCGAAGCCGCCGAAGTTACCCAGCTCGGCCCGGGCGACGGGACTGACGATGGAGAGCCGGGCCTCCTGCAGCCCGTTCCCCTGGCTCACCACGTAGAGCAGCCCGTCGGGGGCCACCTCGGCGTATCGGGCGTTGCCCGGGCCCGGGAGGAGGATCGAGTCGATGCCGGTCGCGCGCTGGTTGGTGATGGGATCCACCACCGTGATCCAGCTCGCTCCCGCCGGGCACGCGGGCGCCGCGCCGCAGGGGCCGGTCGCGAGGTTTGCGCTCACGACGAACACGCGCCCCCGGGTCGCGATCACGGGGAGGGGCGTGCGGCCGACCGCGAGCGCGGCCGTTGCCCCGGAGCGATAGTTGAGCCGGACGACCTGATCGGTGCCCGGACTCGCCGCGTAGGCGATCGAATCGTCGAGGATGGCGACGCCCCCCGCGCCGCCGCCCGCCGGGAGGGAGAGCCGCCGGAGGACGACGCCGGCCTGGAGGTCCACGACCAGCACCGCGTCGTCCGCCGGCGCCGCCACGAGGGCCACGTCCTGACGCAGCGCGAGGCCCGCGTCGAGCGGCGGCGCGGCGGCGAACGAGATCCGTCGGGACTCGGACGGGGCGTCCACCGGCACGACCGTGAGCTGGGCCTGCGTCCGGTGCAGCACCACGAGCACCTCGACCGGGGGCGGGAGGGGTGCCGTCGTCTCGGCGCAGGCGGCGAGCGCCAGGAGCCACGTGAGCCGGGGGAGCGTGGGGGCCATCCGGGAGAATCTACATCCTCTGTCGGGCGTGGGCCGAGCCGGGGCTCAGAACCGCAGCGCCGCCCCGGCCTGAACCGACCGTCCCCTGGCGGGAAAGCCCACCACCGTGTCGTCCGTCGCGTCGAGCGCGTTCTCGACCCGAAGGTGCAGCCTGAGCCCGGAGGCTACCCCGGAGCCCAGGACGTCCAGCGACGCATGGAGATCCAGCAGGGTCGTCGCCGGGAGCTCCACCCGCTTCGAGGGGAAGAGCCGGAAGTCCACGTCGGAGCGACTGCCGAGCAGAGTCAGGGTCCCGCCGACGGTGCCCCGTCCCGCGATGCCGAGCGAGCCGAACACCCGGCCCTGGTGCGTCGGCCGCCGGAGGAGGCGCTCGCCGGCCACGAATGCGTCGCCCGGCTCGGTGCTGACGCCGGCATCGGTCACTTCGGTGTCGAGCCAGGTGTAGGCCGCCCCGACGGAGACGCCGGGCGCCGGGGTCGCGCGGGCGCCCGCCTCGATGCCCCGCGCCCTCGCCCGGGCGAGGTTCACGTAGGTCGGGCTGGACCCGTCGAGGAAACGGTACTGGATGAGGTCGCGGAACCGCTGGTC
>JBFIUJ010000207.1:0-5744 GCA_041607595.1 Gemmatimonadales bacterium
CCGCGGCCACGAGGCCGCCGTAGATCTCGACCGAATGCTCCACGACGAGCCAGCGGTATTCGACGAGCTTGAGGCCCGCGATGAGGACGCCGCAGAGGAGGCCATAGAGGAGGACGTGCCTGCGCATCCTTAGCGGTGCCTGGGCCTGGCGCGGGTGGGAATCATGGATGAATATGGGTGTGACCGGGGATGGAGGGCAGCCCGACCACGATGCTCCGCTCGCCGCCGATGGGCTGTCGAGCGGCGGTCGGCCACCCGGTGACCGACACCTCGCGCCTACCCTTCCTTCGGAGACGACATGATCCGGCCCGCCCTCGTCCTCCTGACCGCACTCTCCCTCGGTGGAGGAGTCGATACCCTCATGGCCCAGCAAGCCCGGCAGTACATCCAGCCCCGCACGGCGGCCGACACCATCGCCCTGCCCTTCAGCGCCGCCGTGCTGGTCGGCGGGACCCTCTACCTCTCGGGGAAGATCGGGCTCACGCCGGAGCGCAAGGTGCCGGACACGGCCGAGGAGGAGGCGCGGCTCGTGATGGAGGACGTGAAGGCGACCCTCGAAGAGGCCGGGATGGGGATGGACGATCTGGTCTCGGTGCAGGTCTTCTGCTCCGACGTCGCCCATTACGCCGCCTTCAACCGGGTCTACCGCACGTACTTCACCAAAGAATTCCCTGCCCGGGCGTTCTTGGGGTCCGGGACCCTGCTCTTCGGGGCCCGGTTCGAGGTCCAGGGGATCGCGGTGAAGCGGTAGGGCAGGCGCTCCGGGTTCGGGGAGAGCGGCGCAGGGGGGCGACCGAGCGATCGTCCCATGGCGTCTGGGACCGGGGGGGCTTCCCCGCTCCCGTACCGGCCTCCATCGTAGTGGGGCGCCCAAGCGACCCTCGACGGGTCGAATGCCTGGGCGCGGGCGAGGCCGGATGGTCCCAACCTACCCGTACGAGCGGCGCCCCAAGGCGCTGGACGGCTGGCTCAACTGGTGGTACGGCCGGAACCGCCTGCTCGAGCAGGCGCCGGTCGTCCTCCTGACCGGCGCCGGCGTCTCCATTCCAGCCGGGGTCCCGGGCCTGGCCCTCCCCGAGTATCTGACGCTCTCCGGTGGGATTCGCATCGCCTCGGCCGACCTGGTGCCGTCCGGAGGCGTCGGGCCGGGGGACGTCCTCGATCTCGAGAGCCTGCTGATCGTGGCGGACGTGCTGCGCTCCCTCCCCCGCCGGGTCGTGCACGAAGGCATCCCAGGCGCCGCGGATACCGCATCGGCGGAGGAGCAGCTGGAGACCCACCGCGCGGTGCTCGGGGCCACGGTCCGCATGGCGCTCCCCCGCATGGCCGGTGGTACGGCGCTCTCCCCGGCGTTCGTGGACGGGCTGATCGACCGGCTCGTCGCGCTTGACCGGCGGCATCACGGGAAGGTCCTGGACCACCTCTCCGAGGCGATCACCAACGGTATCTTCGAGGCGTGCCTGGCCATCAGGCGGGACACGCTGGTCCCCCTCTACGCGCCGTTGCTGAAGCGGCTCGTGTCGCTGCTCGCGCGTGCCCGCGCGCCGCTCGTGATCCCCGTCTTCACCACCAACTACGACGAGGCGTTCGGGTTCCTGAGCGACGAGCTGCGGAGCGAGCTGTCGGACGCGGTGGGCCGGGCGGTAGTGGTTGCGGACGGCACGACGCCCTGGCCGGGTCACCCGCACTGGCGGATGCTCCCTCCCGACGGCTACCGGAGGCTCAGGCCTTCCGAGAAGCGGGCGCTCACCGTCGCGGTGTTCTACCTGCACGGCTCCATCCGCTGGTTCCTCTCCGCCGAGGCGAAGCCCTGGTTCGAGCTCCAGGTGGCGGACGCGGAGGCGGCCCGCGCTCCCGGGCTCCCGCGCTTCCGGGCGCTGCTGATGCCGAATGCGCAGAAGGTGCTCTGGGGGAAGTCCCACGTCGGGATATCGAGAGCGCTGGCGCCGGAAGCGAAGGATCCGTACCGGCCGGGCGCCCCTTACTACATGGTCCGGCTGGCCTACCGGTTCTTCGAGCGATGCCTCGGGCAGGCGGGCGCCGTGCTCGCCAGCGGCTACTCCTTCCGGGACAGCGATGCCAGGGACCTGTTGACCGAGGCGTGGCGACGTCCACGGAGCCGGCACCTGGTGATTCTGGACCCGCATCCCGACGATGTGGTTTCTCGCCTGGGCCCAGGGGCGCGGGAGCGCGTGACCGCGGTGGCCGGGCGCTTCGAGCCGGCGAGCTTCGAGGCGGTCGAGAACGCGCTCGCAGCGACACTTCTGAACGACGGTCCCCGTGCCGAGGCGGGAAGGGGCGCGGCGACATGAGCGACACCTCGTCGCCCGCCGGCCCTTGCCAGGCCAACCGGAGTGGCTCGCGGGCTACCCTGCGGGCTTGAACTCGGTGACCTCGCCGATGGCACGGAACCCCAGCCGCTCGTAGACGCTCACCCCGGCGGGAGCCGCCTGGAGCACCGCGTGGGTCACCCCGGGCCCGCCGCACGCCTGGAGCGCCGACGCGACCATGGCCGTGGCGAAGCCACGCCGACGGAACGGGGCCAGGGTCGAAACGTTATAGACGCCGATCACGCCGGCGGCCGTCGTGATCTCCACTGTGGCCACCGGCTCCGCGCCGCAGTATCCGACGAAGAACCGGAGCGGGCTTTCGGCGTCGAGCAGGACCCGGGCCGCGGCCTCGTAGAACGCAATCACGTAGGGGTCGGGCGGCGTCCAGTGCTCGGCGTTGATCTGGGCGAAGTAGGCCAGCGCCTTCGGCGTGCGCACCTCCCGGATCCTGAGATCGGCCGCCGCCGGCGCCGAGGACGCCTCGTCGAGCGGCACCGCCATGACCAACTCCCGCTCGGCGGCGGCTAGCCCGGCGGCGGCCAGGTGCTCGGGCAGGTCCGCCGGCGTGTCGGCCGGACCCACCCACCAGGACCAGGGATGGTCCCGCTCCCCGAACCAGCCCAGGGTCCACTCGATCCTGGCCCGCACCCGCTCCGGACGCAGTCGGGTCCGGCAGACGGCGTTGAAGGTGTCGCAGGGCCAGCCGCAGTCCACCGCGACCAGGTCGGGCTGCTGCACGATGCGCATGGTCGGCACGCGCGCCTGGGCGTACCCGAAGTGCGCGACCAGATTCGCCGCCGCGGCATCGACCAGGGCTGTGGGAGCGTTGACGGAGCTCATGCGGTGATGGGCCGGAGACGTCTTGTGGCACACCGGGGTCGAGGGGGCCACGCCTGCCCTCTCAGGGTACGCCGTGGCTCCGAGGCCGCAAGGGCCCCCGCCCCGGCCTCACGGCCCGCCGGCGCGCTCAGGTCGTGGCATCGTGCTCGAGAGCTATCACGACCTTGCCGCGGGCCCGTCCTTCTCCCAGATACCGGAGCGCGTGGGGAACCTCCGGCAGCGGATACCGCCGGTCGATGATGGGAAGGACCGTGCCGGCCGCATGGAGCTCCGTCAGGAAGACCAGGTCCTCCGGATTCGGGCGAACCATCAGGAGGCGGATCTGCTTGCCCGCGCCTCTTCCGATCCATGGCCCCAGGAGCAGCACCTGGAAGAGCGTCGCCATGGAGCCGCCGACGTAGAGATACCGTCCGTTGGGCCCGAGCGCCCGCGCATAGTCGAAGGCCGACCGATGCGCGGCGAGGTCGAGGATCAGGTCGTATGGCGCTCCGGTCCTCGTGAAGTCCTCCCGGGCGTAATCCATGACGTGGTCCGCGCCGAGCGAGCGCATGAAGTCGAGCTTGCCCGCGTTGTCCACCCCGGTCACTTCGGCCCCGCGGAGCTTGGCGAGCTGCACGGCGAACGATCCGGCGCCGCCGCCGGCGCCGTTGATCAGGACCCTCTGCCCGGGCCGCACCCGTCCCTCGTCGCGAATCCCCTGGACGGCGATCACGCCCGCCTGGGGGATCGCGGCGGCCTCCTCGAACGTCAGGCCCGGTGGCTTCGGCGCCAGGAGTCGTTCGGGGGCGCAGACATACTCGGCGAAGCCGCCCAGGCACGCGAGGATGTCCCCGAAGACCTCGTCCCCCGGCTTGAAGCGGCTGACCTTCCTGCCGACCGCGGCGACGCGTCCCGCGACGTCAGAGCCGAGGATCCTCTTTCGCGGTCTGCGAAGTCCACCCAGGCGGGCATAGAGCGGCGTGCCAGTCAGACCCTCCCAGTCGGACGCGTTCACGGATACCGCACGGACCTCGATCAGGACCTCATCGTCCTGCGGCGTGGGGTCGGCGACCTCCGCCAGGCGAAGATGGTCGGGCGTGCCATATCGATCACGGACGATGGCTCTCATGGGCATCCCGGAGGGTTGACTCGATGCGGTGGATGAGACCGCGCTCGCACGACAACGCAATGAACGAGTTGCGGGACCTTGCGAAGGATGCTCGATCTGTCGGACGGCGAACCCGTCCCGCTCCGAGTCCTTCCACGGGTGACCGTCGAGTCGGCGGCCGCTACGCGTCTTCGGTCGCTCCCTGCGGAGGTGCTCCGTCGTCGCCCTTCGGGACGGCAAAGAACGCGGTGGACAGGGTGGCGCTCTTCCGAGAGTACGTGCGCGGCGCGATCTGGATCCACTCCCCGTACTTCGAGAGGAGGCGGAACATCGAATCCACCGTGAACTTGTTGACGTGCTCCCGGTTGCCGTCCCGCCATCCCTTGACCGGCACCGACAGGAGCAGGATGCCCCCGGGCGCGAGGCGGCTCCACAGCTGGTCCAAGATCTCGCGGTGGTCGGTCAGGTGCTCCAGCACCTCGATGCAGAGAATCGCGTCGAACGGGCCCTGTGCCTCTTCGAGATGCGCCGCGTACTCGAACGCGTTGCCGCGCTCGTCGCTCCGCCCGAGGCGGCCGCTCGCGTAGGCGAGAGCCTCGGGGCTGTGATCCACCAGGCAGAACCGACGCGACGACACTTCCTGAGAGAGCGTGGCGATGACGGCGCCGAGCCCCCCTCCGAAATCGAGGATGCAGCGCTTGTCGTGGAGGAGCGGGAGCAGCCGCAGGACCGCGGAGTCTCGGCGCGGCGCGCGGCCGGCCGCGATCTTGCGCCGGTAGACGCCATCCCAGTAGGCGGAGGTATTGCGGTTGAGCATCCGCTTGAACGCGCGTAGCAGCTGCACGGCTGGCATCGTGCTCCCTTCGTGGTCCGGACGGGCTGAGCGTTCGCCGGATCGAATCGCCGAGTGGACCGCCCGATCGCCTGCGGTCGCGCCGTCGTTCGACGCTGGTCCTGTGTCGTGGGATACCCCGACCGGCGGGCCCCGAAACCTAGCGGGGCGGGCACCGCGCCGCCCGAGCTCGTCTTCCCGGGTCCCGCGGGTCGGACGACGACAGCGGGGCGGCCATTCGACCGCCCCGCTCCAATCGTCCGGTCTCCCGCACCTCAGGGTCTGACGACGTCGATCCGGTACCCCTGCAGGTCCCGCAGCGCGTAGGTCCCCTCCGTGGCGACCTCCCGGATGGTGGCGGTGTAGTCCGCCGCTCGGCGCAGGTCCGGCACTCGCAGCTGGGCCACGGTCCCCGGCGCCAGTGGGCCCGTCACGATCACCCGAACCTCGCTGGCGCCGGCTCCGGACGACGAGACCCTAAACGCGGTGGACAGCACGGCCTCGACCGGTCCGCCGGCCACGTCGAAGAAGACCGCTCCATCGTCTCCGTTCGGGGTGCTGTACCGGAGGTCGAGCACCCCGGGCACCGCGGCGCCCGGCCCGGTGGGACCCCCGTCGCCGCAGGAGCCGAGCCGGATCAGCCCGGCCGCCACTC
>JBFIUJ010000208.1:0-5687 GCA_041607595.1 Gemmatimonadales bacterium
GCGGTGGGAAGATGACGACCACGGAGGCGGTCGACCTTCTGTTGGTCCATGCCTGACTGGCGGCTGCGCGCCTCCACGCGTCGGCGACGGCGCATCACCGGGAAGTCGCTGCGCCGAACCCAGACCCCTGCGGAGCGAAGAGCGTGGACACTGCTCCGAGCCCGCCGCATGCTCGGCCTCAAGTGGCGCCGGCAGCATCCGATCGGTCCGTTCGTCGTGGACTTCTGTTGCGCCGAGGCCCGGGTGATCGTCGAGATCGACGGCTCCGTTCACCTGAAGCCGGACAAGGCGGCCTACGATAACGCTCGGACCGCCTGGCTCGAGGCGCAGGGATGGCGGGTGCTTCGGATCCGAAACAACGACATCGACCGCGACCGTCTTCGTGCGATCATCGAGCCCATGACTCGACGAATGCGTCCCCCCTCTCCACATCGTGGAGAGGGGGAAAGGGGGTGAGGTAGCACACGATGACGCTGGGCCAGTTCATCCTGATGGACTTCATGCGGCGGAAGACGCGGAGGGTGAGCTAGGGGGGACCCCGACGCCCTCTCCACACGCTGACCTCACCCCCTGGCCCCCTCTCCGCGATGTGACCTCACCCCCTGACCCCCTCTCTGGGGCTGAGTTCACCCCCCTGGCACCCGCGGAGCCGTGCTCTCTCGGCGTCCGCGGTGACTGCCTCGGGTGCGGGCTGCGACCCAGGCCGCCTATCTTCCCGGCATGCCCCCCACCTCCCTCCCCGCCCTCCACCGCGCCGTCGCCGACTGCACCTTATGCCCCCGACTCCGTCGCTACTGCGACACGGTCGCACGGGAGAAGCGTCGGGCCTATCGGGAGTGGGAGTACTGGGGGAAGCCCGTGCCGGGCCTCGGCGACCCGAAGGCCCGGCTCCTGCTCGTGGGGCTGGCGCCGGCCGCCCACGGCGCGAACCGGACCGGCCGGATGTTCACCGGGGACTCGAGCGGCGATTGGCTCTACGAGGCGCTCCACCGCTACGGCTTCGCGAGCCAGCCCGAAAGCGAGGCCCGGAGCGACGGCCTCCGGCTCCGCGACTGCTACATCACCGCGGCCGCCCGCTGCGCCCCGCCGCAGAACCGGCCGAGCCGCGCGGAGCTGGATCGGTGCCGTCGGTGGCTCGAGCAGGAGATCGCACTGCTCGGGCGCGTGCGGGTCGTGATCCCGTTGGGCCGCATCGGATGGGAGGCCTGGCTCCGCGCCGCCGGCTGGTGGGAGCGCCTCGCCCCCAAGGAGCGGCCGCCGTTCGCCCATGGCGCCGAGTCCACGCTACCGGACGGGACCGTCCTCTTGTGCTCCTACCATCCCTCCCGCCAGAACACCAACACCGGCCGGCTCACGCGCCGGATGTGGCATGGTATCTTCGCGCGGGCCCGGGAACTGCTCGAAGGGCCTGACGCCACGAGGTCGTGAAGCGGCCGGACACCGCCCCACGACCTCATGTGCTACCTCTTCGCTCTTCCCCGTTCTCCCGTTCTCCCGTTCTCCCGTTCCCCTGTTCTCCTGTTCCCCCGTTCCCCGCTGTTATCTCCCCCCCACCACCCGTTTCACCGTCCGACCGGCCGGCATGGTCTCCGCCTCGGTCACGCCGTTCATCAGCGCGAGCCGTGCCTCGGAGATCTTGGAGGGGTAGCGGCGGTTGAACTCCGCGATGGTCATCGCACTCGGCAGCCGCACCAGGTCGATCGTCGCGGGCTGCACGTCGAGCTTCGTCGGATCGGTCAGCCGCCGGAAGCTCGTGGCCGCCCGCCGGAAGACGGCGTCGTAGGCCCGGTACTTGTCGGCCGAGGTGTAGCAAAGGATCCGGTAGGTGCGGTTCCCGTGCGAGAGGAAGGTGACGAGCCCGGCGACCTGCCCCCGCTCCGTCTGCGCGGTGAAGGTGGCGCTCCGGGCCGGGAGCCCGTTGATGTCTCCGGCGGAGGTGGCGCCCGCCTGGACGCCCTGCTGCGCCAAGAACTGCCGAGCAGCGGACGCCGGGTCGCCGCCCTCGAGGGTGAGCTGCAGCGCCGCGTCCTGCTCAGCGCTTACCCCGACGACGGCGGAGGTCTGGTTCTGGGTCTTCCACCCGTCGGGGAAATCGACCTGGAACGCCAGGTCGGGATGGAAGAACCGTCCGCCCTCGAAGTACCCGGCCCGCGGATTCTCCCCGAACGCGAGTCCCTCGAGCCTCCGCAGATAGCTCTCCCGGTTCACCTTCATCCCGGTGAGGTCCCTCGAGAGCGACGCGATCCGCTCCTCCGTCTTGGCCACGCGGTTCCCCGGATCGGGGTGGGTCGAGAGCCACTCCGGCACCCGGTCCCCGCCCCCGCCGCTCAGTCGGCCCAGCGTCTTGAAGACCGACACCATCTCCCGGACGTCGTAGCCGTTGTCGAGCGAGTACCGGAACCCGAGGTCGTCCGCCTGGGTCTCGTCGTCGCGGCCGAACTTGAGGAACAGGAGCCCGAGGCCTGCGCCCGCCGCCTGCCCGAATTCCGCCAGCTCGGGCTTCAGGATCATTCCGACGCCGAGCCCGAGCTGGGCCACCTGGGCCCGGGAGATCTGCCGCACCGAGTGCTTGGCCGTCACGTGGCCGATCTCGTGCCCCAGCACGGCCACCAGCTCGGCCTCCGAGTTGAAGTGTCCGAGGATCCCGCGGGTGACGAAGATGAACCCGCCCGGCAGGGCGAAGGCGTTCACGACCGGATCGTCCACCACGGCGAAGGACCAGGGAAGCTGTGGCCGCTCCGACCGCGCGGCCATCTGCTTGCCGAGCGAGGACACGTACGCCTGCAGCGCCGAGTCCTGCACCAACCCGAGCGACTGGACGACCTCCTGCGCGCCCTGACGGCCCATGCTGATCTCGGAGGACTCGGAAATGAGGGAGAGCTCGCTCCTCCCCGTCACCGGGTTCGTGGCGCAGCTTCCCAGCACGGCGGCCGTGAGCGCCAGTGGCAGGATTCGGCGCGCGCTCCTCAGGGTGCGCATGGCGGCTCCTTCGCGGGGGTCGAGGGTGCATCGTCCGACCGGCGGGGCCGAGCGGCCGGCCGGCCGAAGACGGGGCGACACGGGGAAGGATAAACACTCGCGAGGCGGCGCCAAGAGAGCGGACGCCGCCTCGGGAAGCCCGGGAGGGCTGGGGGGCTACGCCTGCAGCGTCGGGAGGCCCGCGCGCTCCCGCTCGGCCTCGGAGGCCCGCTTCTCCAGGCAGCACCCCGACTCCCACCACCGCGGGCGGCCCTCCCAGATCTCGCGCGACCGCGACGTCCGGATGTTGCCGATCGCGGGTGCCGAGAAGCACGACTTCACATCGCCGTTGGACTGGACCTGCAGGAGGCTCAGCGCGGAGCAGCTCAGCCGTCGCTCGTGGGCGGAGTGGCTCTGCATCGAGAGGCGCCAGGCGTCGGGGTCGCGGAAGTAGGGGATCATCACCTCCAGCTCCGACTCCGAGTTCGCGATGGCCAGACCCTGGCGCTTGAACGCGATCAGCTCGCGCACCGCCTCGGCGGCCAGCTCGGGATCCCGGGGCCAGTTCTCGGTGTGCTCCCACCAGCGTGGGTCGTCCGCCGATGCGTAGTTCTGCTCCACCGCCTGGTAGAGGATGTCCATCCCGTCCTGGGTCGCGAAGCGGGCCAGCGCGCCGGCATCGGAGAGGTTCTGGGCCATGAGCACGGTCTTGAGCCGGATGGAAAACCCGAGTCGGTGCTGGGCCCGCATTCGCTTGAGGGTCTCGATCGTGCGGGCGGTCTTCTCGAAGAAGCCCGCCCGCCCGCGCACGAGGTCGTGGGTCTCTCCGATACCGTCCAGCGAGAGGGTCACCCGCCACGGACGCGCCAGCGCCACTTCCTCGATCCGTTGCTGGTTCTCCCAGTACCCATGGGTCAGCAGCTCGATGAACAGGCCGAGCTCCCCACCGTACCGGACGAGGTCCACCGTGAACGGCTTGAGCAGCGCCTCGCCCCCCGTGAGGCACACGTGGGCGGGGCCAAGCCACCGGCGGATGTCCAGCAACGCGGCCTTCCACTCCTCGGGCGAGGGCCCATCCTCCCGCCCCCGGTTCTGCCAGATGTCGCAGTGCACGCAGCGAGAGTTGCAGCGCTCCGTCAAAAGGAAGGCGATCCAGGTCGGGCGACAGTGGCCCGCCCACCGGCCTCCCGCCACGGTGCGCAGCCCATTGTTGATCCCATCGTAGGCGCGCTTGTACACCCAGCCGAGTCGAGAGCCCATCCGCCGGTCCTAACTGAGAAAGGGAGGACCAATCTCCTGTGCGGCGGATGAAGCCACCGTGAAGGCCGCGTGAGGGGCGGTCGTCGACCGCCCCGGTGGAGCCTTCGGTGAGTCGTGCGGAGGGACTGAGCCGGTGCCGGCTCAGGCCGGGGTCTCGGCCAGTCGCCGGATATGGCGCAGCACCCGATCGTGGATGGTGCCGACCAGGCCGTCGGCGTAGAGGCTCCAGTAGAGCGCCGGCCGAATGTCCAGCACGTACCAGGTGCTGGCCTCCAGGCGAGTCCGGCCGTCGGGCAGCGGGGTCAATCGAAACTCGCCCCGCACCGACCGAAAGCCGCTCGCCAGGTGGCCCGGATCCAGCTGGCGATACGGCGTCCATTCCCGAAGCGGGGGCGGCTGGTCCACGACCTCGAAGGACAGGCGCGTCGGCTCCTCCCACCGGGTGATGGGCTCCACGAACGCCCCGGTGGAGAACTCGCAGTGGCGGACCGCGCCCACGCCGCGGCCTTCGAGACGGGCCCGCACGGGATAGGCCACTCCGAGCCGGAAGACCGCCTCGCTGGGCGGCGGCATCTCCTGGAACCCCCCGACCACGTGGCGCCAGACGCGCTCGGGGGAGGCGGCGATCACGATCTCGGAGCGTCGTTCGCGCACCGGCTCCGGCGGCGGGGGGGGCTCCAGCAGGAGCAGTGTCGGGAGTAGGAGCGCCGCCACCGCGGCCTCCGACCCTCGTGCCGTGAACCGGGCCATCTCCCGGCCCAGGAACCCGCCGGGCACGGCCATCCCAATCGCGAGCGGGAGCGCCATCGCGATGCAGACGGCCCCTTCCACGGCAAAGAGCAGGATCGCCCCGGACGCCAGCAGCACCGCGAGAAGCACGACGGATACGGTCTCGGTCGCCGGGCGCCGGTGGCGGGCGTTGTGCACGTAGCCCGCCAAGACGCCGAGCAGGAACGGCGCTCCGAGGAAGAGCCCGGAGCCGTACGTGTTCAAGAGCCGTACCCCGAAGAACGCCGTGCCCAGCGCGAGCAGCACCCCCAGCGCCACGGCGAGGGCGGCGCTCGGGAAGGCCGCCGCGAACCGCCCATCGTCCGTGCCTGGCGCCGCCGGCCGCCTCGGCCGGGAAGGCAGCAGGCACAGCCCGAGCATCAGGAGGTAGTTCAGGAACGGGACGAAGAAGAGGAGCCCAAACCAGGGCGAGCGCCCCGCGTCGATCGCGCGGCGGACGGTCATGCTGGTCCCGATCCACACGAAGGGCAGCGTCCAGGCCGCGAGACCCCAGAGCAGGAGGTCCGGCGCGTCGGGCAGCCGGACGGACCGGCTCAGCACGGAGGGGTTCAGGTAGTCGAGCGGGGTCCAGAAGTGGCCGGTCGCCGCGCGGATGATCGCGGTGTCCACGAGGTACTTCCCGGCCATGAGCCCCGCGCCATGACGCAGGTACGTCCCGCGGTCCACCGGCAGGCTGAGCC
>JBFIUJ010000209.1:0-5625 GCA_041607595.1 Gemmatimonadales bacterium
CGTTTCCCGGACCGGCTACACCGGGGAGGACGGATTCGAGATCTACTGCCGCGCGCGAGACACGGCGGCGATCTGGGATGCCTTGGAGAAGCCCGGCATCGCCATCCCCATCGGGCTCGGTGCGCGGGACACGCTGCGGTTGGAGATGGGGTACGCACTCTACGGCAATGACATCGACGAGACCGTTACCCCACTGGAAGCGGGCCTGGCCTGGATCGTGAAGCTCGACAAAGGGGCACCGTTCGTCGGCGCCGACGCGCTGCGGGCGCAGAAGGAACGCGGCGTCACCCGGAAGCTGGTCGGGTTCCGCATGGAGGGCAAAGCCATTCCCCGCCATGGCTACCCCGTCCTCTGGGAGGGCCGGCGGGTGGATCTGGTGCGGAGCGGCGGCCAGAGCCCGTCCCTGGACGCCGGGATCGGGACCACGTATCTGCCGGCGGCCGCGGCCAAGGTGGGCACCGAGTTCGAGGTCGAGTGTCGCGGCGAGCGCCAGCGCGCCGTGGTCGTGAAGCGCCCGTTCTGGACCCAGGGGTCGGCCCGCAAGAAGACCTAGCCCCGTGTCGCTTCGCATCGCCATCCTCACGATTTCCGACGCCGCCAGCCGAGGAGCCCGCGCCGACCGATCCGGCGACGCCATCGCGGAGTGGGCCGAGGGCCGAGGGGATCGGGTGACCGTGCGCCGGATCGTCCCCGACGAATCGGCGGCCATCGCCGGCGTGCTGGTCGGCTGGGCGGACGAGGACCAGGCGGACCTCGTGCTCACCACCGGGGGCACCGGCCTCACGCCGCGCGACGTGACGCCGGAAGCCACCCGAAGCGTGCTGGAAAAGGAGGCCCCGGGCATTGCCGAAGCCCTGCGCCGAGCGGCCGAGCCGACGGTCCCCCGCGCGATCCTCTCTCGAGGCGTGGCCGGGGTCCGGTCGCGTACCCTCATCGTCAACCTCCCCGGCAGCCCGGGCGGCGTGCGTGACGGCCTGGCCGTGCTCGGCCCGGTGGCGGCCCACGCCGTGGAGCTCGTGCGAGGCGGAGCGACGGACCACGGATGACCGAGCGGATCCTCCTCACCCTGGATGACCTCGAGACCGCCGTGCCGCTCAACGCCGGGCTGGAGACGGCGGGGTTCCACACGTCCACCGTCTCGTCACTCGACGATGCGCACGGCGCGGTCCGCCGGGAGAACCCCGAGCTGATCGTCTTGACCGGGGCGGTCTACGAGCCACCAGCGGTTCACCTCGCGGCACTCGCCCGCGAGCTCGAGATCTCGACCCTGGCCCTCCTCGAGCCGACCGACTCCGAGCGCCCCGAGCGGATCGCCCGGCTGGGCGTCACCGACGTGATGGTGAAGCCGGTACGGCCGGACGAGGCGGTCGCCACCGCCCGCCGACTGATCGATCGCCGGCGGCTGCAACAGCACACCGGGATCGCCGGGGTCAGCGCCGCCATCCAGCAGGTGCTCGTGAAGATCGAGCAGATGGCGCCGGTCTCGAGCACCGTGCTCATTCAGGGCGAGTCGGGGACCGGCAAGGAGCTGGTCGCGAAGGCGATCCACGACCTCTCGCCCCGGCGCGGGCAGCCGTTCATCGCCGTCAATTGCGCCGCGCTCCCGGAGACGCTCCTCGAGTCGGAGCTGTTCGGCCACGAGAAGGGGGCCTTCACCGGGGCCGCCGAGCGGCGGCTGGGCCGGTTCGAGCTCTCGAACGCCGGGACGATCTTCCTGGATGAGATCGGTGAAGTGCCCCTCAGCATCCAGGTGAAGCTGCTGCGGGTCCTCGAGAGCCGGACCTTCTTTCGGGTCGGAGGATCCCAGCCCATCAAGGTGGATGTGCGGGTGGTGGCCGCCACCAACCGCAACCTGCAGGAAACGGTCGGCCTCGGAGAGTTCCGCGGCGACCTGTTCTATCGCCTGAACGTCCTGAACATCTACCTCCCGCCGCTCCGGGAGCGGCGGGAGGACATCCCCCTCCTGGTCCGCCGCTTCATCCGCGAGTTCTCTCGTGAGCACGACCGGACCTTTCGGGGCATCACACCCGAGGCCCTGGAACGGCTCGTGACGGCCCCGTGGCCGGGGAACGTCCGCCAGCTGCGCAACCTGGTGGAGTCCATGGTCGTGCTCGCCCCCGGCACGGAGATCCGGGCCAGCGACATCCCCCCGGACATCCTGCAGGGTCCGGGAAGCTCCGCCCTACCCGTTCGGATCGGCTCGCCGGGGCGGGGCATGCCCCCCCAGGAAATGGAGTTCATCCTCCGGAGCCTGATGGACTTGCGGCTCCAGGTCGAGGAGCTTCGGCGGCGGGTGGACGCCCCGGCCGCCCGGGTGCAGGTGATCGAGCTGGCCGAGTCCCAGCCTATTACCGACGTGATCCCGGTCGGGGAGGAGCAGATCGAGGACGTGGTCTATCGCAAGGGGATGACCATGGCGGAGGTCGAGAAGGCCGCGATCGAGGCGGCGCTCCGGGAATCGGACGGGAACCGGCGCCGCGCGGCCGAGGTCCTGGGCATCGGCGAGCGCACCCTGTACCGTAAGTTGAAGGAATACCATATCGGTTGACCCCTACCGTCGTATTCTGCTTCAGTGACGAGTTGATTGACAGTTGACTGCCTGTAACTCTCTGCCAATATTATTGCGCCTTCCCTCGTTGTATAGAAAATTAACAGTCCGAGAAGTTCAGCTTGAACTTTTCCATAGATGCTGGCTCGTGCGTCGCCTGTCTGGCTTGCGTGCGAGCTTGTCCGACCGAGGCGGTGGCGGTGGAGGGGCCGCTGGTGCGGATCCTGGACGAGGCTTGCATCCGCTGCGGCCAGTGCGTGCCGGCCTGCCCCCACGACGCGGTGCGCGTGAGCGGGCAGATCGGTCGAGCGCTCCACGTGGCCGCCGGCGGCGCCGGGGTGGTGATCCTCTCGCCGGAGTCGGTCGCACATTTCTTCCCGGCGACGCCGGCACAGTTGGCCAACGCCTGCCACGCGGCGGGGTTTGCCGAAGTGAGCCTGGGCGTGATCGGGGACGAGCTCGTCGCCGCCGAGTACCTGGCGCTGTGGCGGGAGGAGTACTGGGGCACGCTGATCCGGTCCACCGACCCGGTGGTCGTGGACACGATTCGAATCGACTACCCGGAGCTGCTGCCGTACTTGGCGCCCATCACCATCCCCGCGATCGCCGAGGCCCGGTACCTCCGGGCCCTCCACGGCGCCGAGCTGGAGATCGTCTACGCCGGCGTGGCGCCGCCGACCGGGTCACCGGAGCTGGAGGCCGCCATCACCTTCGGGGATTTGGAGCAGATCTTCCGGCTCCGAGGGGTGAACCCGCTCACCCAGCCGGAGGATCACGCCCGCTCGCCCGGCGAGCGCCGCCGACACATGAGCGTGGCGGGCGGGCTGCCCCTGGCGCTGCTCGAGGAGGCCCCCTACGCGAGCCGCCGGTTCCGCAAGGTCCGGGGCGTGGGAGGGGAAGTCCTGAAGGCCTTGGCCAAGGCGGTGGCGGTGGACCGGCTCGACCTGGGCTTCGTGGACCTCCTGTCGTACGAAGGCTCGCTGGACCACCCGCTGTCAGGTCCGCCCGAGGAGGTGTACTGGCGTCGCGCCCTGGTCGCGAGCCTGGAGCCGCCCCGGAGCGCGCAGCCCGTCGTGGACGGGGCGGTCGTGGCGAGCGTGGGTACCACCTTCGACATCAAGAGTCGGCGCATGGCGGCGGACCCCGGGGCGGTGGCCAGCCTCCTCGAGGCGATCGGCGTCGGTCCGAACGGCCGCCCCTGGGACTGCGGGGCCTGCGGGTTCGAGTCCTGCCACCGGTTCGCCGTCGCCGCGGCGGACGGCCGGGCGACGCTCCGGCAGTGCCTGCCCTACCAGGAGCGGCGCGCGGAGGAGGCGACGCGGGACGCCGCGGTGGATCCCCTCACCGCGCTCGCGACCTACAAGGTCCTGCGGGACCGGCTGGCGAACGAGGTCGAGCGATGCAAGCGGAGCACCGAGGGCTTCGCGGTGCTGTTCATCGATCTCGACCATTTCAAGGCGATCAACGATCGCGAAGGGCACGAGGCGGGGAACCGGGTGCTCCGTGCGGTGGCGGACGAGATCCGGCGGGCCGTCCGGGCCTCCGACCTGGCCTCTCGGTACGGTGGGGACGAGTTCGTGGTGATCCTCACCCGGACCGATGGGCACGGGGCCCGGCGCGTCGCGGAAGCCCTGCGGGAAGGGATCGCCGCGGTCGGGAGCCGGCTGGGCTACGGGCCCGGGGTCGTCTCGGCGAGCGTCGGTCTGGCCGAGTTCGATCCGGCTCGGCCCTGGGACGGGGATGTGCTCGTGAGCGCGGACCGGGCGCTCTACCAGGCGAAGGCGGCGGGTCGTAACCTCGTCGTCGCGGATCGGGTCTCGTGACCCGATCGTCTCACTGAAGTCACAAGAAGGCAGGGACAGAGACATGGCACTACCATCCGTTGGCGAGCAGGAGCGGGACGAGCCCACACCGTCGGCCGAGCGTTCGGACATGCCGGACCGCTGGGGCGTGCGTCGGGCCGAGGACCTCCTCACCAGCCTCGAGGGCGTCCTCTCCGCCCGGGTCGTCACCACCCCGTTGGGCGAGGTGAGCGGCGTCCATGTTCTCGCGCAGGCGGGCCTCGCGCCCAAGCAGGTGGTGCGCAACGTCGAGTCCGCCCTGCTGGCCCAGCTGGGCATCAAGGTGGACCATCGGAAGATCAGCATCGCCCAGACGGCCGAGGTGAAGCCCATCAAGGCCGTCGAGACCCACGCGGTCCGCGAGCGCGCCCTGAGCCGGGCCGCCCTCTTCAAGGAGATCAACATCACCCCCGGCCGGCCCCACCGGGTCAACGTGGCGGTGACCCTGACCTTCGCCGGGCAGGCGGAGACGGCGCTGGAGGAGAGCCCGGACACCCCCCGGAGCCGGCTGGAGGCCGCCGCCCGGTGCGCGGTGAGCGCCCTGGAGAAGCTGCTCCGGGACAACTCCCTCGCCCTGGAGGGCGCAAAGCTGATCGAGGCCTTCGAGCGGGAGTTCGTCATGGTCGCGGTCCAGGGCCTGGGGGGGCGAGAGGCCCAGCTCCTCAGCGGGACGGCGGAGATCAAGGAGAGCCCGGAGCGGGCCGCCGTCTTCGCCGTGCTGAATGCCACGAACCGGTGGGCCCTGGTACGAAAGCCCATCTGACGGTACGATTTATGCCTATGCAGGCGGTGGGGTAGTGCACGCTGGGTGCGCCGGGGCCGGGTCGGCCCCGTGACGATCCGTTCCACCGAAAGGAAAAAGGAAAAGGGACCCCGGTCTTCGCGGATGGCAGGACAATGCAGTCTGCAGGTGCAAGTGGCAGGACGTAGTGGTACAGCGGAGACTAGCGGACAATTGACTAGCGGAGCGTCTGGTGGGCCTTAGCGGGGCTCGCCACTTCCCGTTGTTTCTTCGGTTCTTCTTGGGAGGTGACGCTCATGTCGCAGATCAGTTGGCTCGCGGCCGCGATCGACTTCGTGGCCAACCTGTTCCTGGCCGAAGGCCAGAACTGGATCTAAAGTCCGCCGTCCGGGGCTCCCCTTTTCCCTCCCTCTCCCGCATGAGCGCCCAGTCCCGGGTCCAGCTGCTCATCCTCGTGACCGCCGCGGCCACCGCACTGGCCGGGGCGGCGGCGC
>JBFIUJ010000210.1:0-5619 GCA_041607595.1 Gemmatimonadales bacterium
AGGTGAAGCGGGCGATGCGCCTGATGGCCGAGCGGGTGCGGGTGATCGCGGAGGGCGCAGGGGCGCTGGGTCTCGCCGGCGCCTTGACCGGGAAGGCGGGGGCGGGTCCCATCGTCGCGGTCGTCTCCGGCGGCAACATCGATCTGGCGAAGTTCGCCGAGCTGGTGGGGGTAGCGTGATATGACGGAGCCATCCTCGCTCGGCGCCGTTCTGGCCGACCGCTACCGGATCGAGCGGGAGCTGGGGCAGGGCGGCATGGCGACGGTCTATCTGGCCGACGACGTCCGCCACGGCCGCAAGGTGGCGATCAAGGTGCTGCGGCCCGAGTTGGCCGCGGTGATCGGCGCCGAACGGTTCGTGCGGGAGATCCGGACCATCGCCGCGCTGCAGCATCCCCACATCCTGGGGCTCATCGACTCGGGCGAGGTGCAGGGGACGGCGTACTTCGTGATGCCCTACGTGGAAGGGGAGTCGCTCCGGGACCGGCTCGCCCGGGAGAAGCAGCTGCCGGTGCCCGAGGCGGTGCGGATCGCGACGGAAGTGGCGTCCGCGCTCGACTATGCCCACCGTCACGGGGTGATCCACCGGGACATCAAGCCCGAGAACGTGATGCTGCACGACGGGGCGGCGATGGTGGCCGACTTCGGCATCGCCCTGGCCGTGAGCACCGCCGGCGGCACCCGCATGACCGAGACGGGAATGTCGCTGGGCACGCCGCACTACATGAGCCCCGAGCAGGCGATGGGGGAGCGGGAGATCGGCGCTCGCAGCGACGTGTACGCGCTGGGCGCGCTGAGCTACGAGATGCTCACCGGCGAGCCGCCGTTCACCGGCGCGACCGCGCAGGCGATCGTCGCCCGGGTGCTGACGGAGGAGCCGCGACCCCTGACCCAGCAGCGTCACACCATCCCGCCGCACGTCGAGGCGGCCGTGCTCACGGCCCTGGAGAAGCTCCCGGCCGACCGATTCGCGACGGCGGCCGACTTCGGGCAGGCGCTCGCATCCGCGTCTGGCAGCAAACGTCCAACGCGACCCGGACCCTCCGCCCGCCCGCCCGCTCGCGGCCGCGCGTTCGTCGGCCGTCGTTGGGTGGGGGCGTCACTGGCGCTCAACGCCGTCCTGCTCATCCTGGCGGTCGTCCTCATGCTACGCCCGGCGCCCGAACCCCCCACCGGCCGCCAGCGGGTCGTGCTCTGGCGGCACGCCTTCGGGTCGATCCTCTCGCCGGGCATCGAGCGACACGCGACGCAGGCGGCGATCGCCCCGGACGGCTCGAGCGTGGTCTTCGCCGACTCCGGGGGCGATGGGCTGCGGCTCCTGCGGAAGCTACGGCACGAAGCGGAGCCGACGCCGCTGGCCGGCACCGACGGGGCGATGTCGCCGTTCTTTTCGCCCGACGGCGCCTGGCTCGGATTCCTTACCGCAGACGGCAAGCTGCGGAAGATGCCGGTGACGGGCGGCGGCGCGGTGACGCTGACCGACGATGCCAGCGGCATCTACGCCAGCGCGGCGTGGATGGACGACGGGTCGATCGTCTACGTCGACCGGCGCCTGGACTTGCGCAGGATTCCGGCGGAAGGGGGCACCTCGTCTCCGGTGCGGCAGGACACGCTGATCGAAGTGCGCCGCACGTTTCCCATGGTCTCCCCGCTTCCCGGGAATCGGGGCTTCCTGTACACGAGCTGCCCCGGCAACTGCGCCATCGAGTCCGAGGTGTACGCCTTCGACTTCGCCGCGGACAGCGGCCGGCTCCTGGTGCCGAACGCGGCGGGCGCCTGGTACTCGCCCACGGGGCATCTGCTGTACACCAGCCGGGACGGGGGACTGTACGCCGCGGGATTCGACGCGCGCCGGCTGACGCTCACCACGGGGCCGGTGCCGGTCATCGACCGGGTCGTGCCGACCACCGTGGCGCTCTCGGCCTCCGGAAGTCTGCTGTATGCGCTGGAGTCCCGGACGCTCGGCGCGTCCGAGCTGGTGTGGGTCGGGCGTGATGGCCGGGCGGAGCCGGTGGACACGGGCTGGCGGGGCCACTTCGAGTATCCGGCCCTCTCGCCGGACGGACGGTCGCTCGCGGTCAGCGTCCGGGAGGACGCAACCCATCTCTGGATCTGGCGCTCGGATCGAACGCGGCAGAAGCTCACCCAGCAGGGGACGGTGAACTGGCGTCCGGCGTGGACCCCCGACGGCAAGGCGCTGCTCTTCGTCTCCAACATGGCCGGGGGGCGGACGCAGGACGCGTTCGACGTCTACCTGGTGCCGGTGGATGGCAGCGCCCCGCCGCAGCTGCAGCAGCACCACCGGTTCGGCCTCTGGGAGGCAGAGGTTTCGCAGGACGGCGAATGGCTGGTGGTCCGCTCGGACGAGGAGGGCGCGGATGGGAACATCCGGGCTCGCCGCCTCACCGGCGACACCGCCCTGGTGGGCCTCCTGACCGACCCGGACATCACCACCCAGTTGGCGCTGTCCCCGGACGGACGCTGGCTGGCCTACGTCTCCAACGTGAGCGGCCGGCGCGAGGTGTACGTCGCGCCCTTCCCCGACATCACGTGGCGGCGGCTGATCTCGCGCGACGGCGGCTCGGAGCCGCGCTGGGCGCGCAGCGGGCGCGAGCTCTTCTACAAAAGCAACAACCAGCTCATGGCCGTGCCGGTCACCCCCGGCCCGGGCCTGGGCGTCGGGACCCCTCAGCCGCTCTTCCCCGTGACGGGGTATACCTCGGCACGGAACCGCCAGCAGTACGACGTGGCACCGGACGGCCGCCGCTTCCTCATGATCCGCGATCGGGACGGTGGGGCGCAGGGAACCACGGTCTTCGTCGAGAACTGGTTCGACGAGCTCCGCCGGAAGCTGGAGCGGTGAGCGGCCACGGCGTAGCGAGGGGCCGATGACAGACCTCGCGGCCGCTCTGGCCCACCGCTACCGCATCGTCCGCGAGCTCGGCGCGGGAGGGATGGCGACCGTCTACCTCGCGGACGACCTCACGCATCACCGCAAGGTCGCGATCAAGGTCCTGCGGCCGGAGCTCTCGGCCGCGCTGGGCGCGGAGCGGTTCCTGCGCGAGATCGAGACCACGGCGAACCTCCGGCACCCGCACATCCTCCCGCTCTACGACTCCGGCGAGGCCGGCGGCTTCGTCTTCTACGTGATGCCGTACGTGGAAGGCGGGTCCCTCCGCCACCGCCTCGACCGGGAAAAGCAGCTCCCCATCGCCGACGCCTTGGGCATCGCCCGCGAGGTGGCGGATGCCCTCGGCTACGCCCACGGCCGAGGCGTCATCCACCGCGACATCAAGCCGGAGAACATCCTGCTCGAAGGCGCGCACGCCGTGGTGGCCGACTTCGGCATCGCCAGAGCCGTCAGCGCGGCCGGCGCCGACCGGCTGACCCAGACCGGGGTCTCGCTGGGGACGCCCCTGTACATGAGTCCCGAGCAGGCCGCGGCCGATCCCGACCTCGACGGGCGGAGCGATCTCTACAGCCTGGGATGCGTCCTCTACGAGATGCTGGGCGGGCAGCCGCCCTTTACCGGACCCACCGCGGAGTCGGTCGCCCGCCAGCACATGATCGCGGAGGCGCCGCCGGTCACCAACCTGCGCCCGACGGTGCCGGCCGAGGTGGCAGGCGCCCTGGCCCGGACCCTGGCCAAGAACCCGGTCGACCGGTTCAATCCGGCGGCGCAGTTCGTTCAGGCGCTCTCCACCGCCGCGGCCGGTGCGCCGCCGCGGACCCGGCGCTCCCTCGGCCGCTCGGCGCTGCTCGGGGCGGGCGTGCTGGTCCTGCTCGCCGCCGCGTGGCTCGGCGGCCGGGCCCTGGCCGACCGGGGCCAGGCGGGGAGCATCGAGCGGATCGCGGTCCTGCCGATGGAGAACCGGACCGGCGACTCGGCCCAGTCGTTCTTCGCCGCCGGGATGACCCGGGAGCTGATCGGCGTGCTGACCGAGGCCGGGGTCCGGGTGCTCGGCCACCGCGCGGTGGCGGGCTACCGGAACACCGCGCTCCCCGCCGCCCAAATCGCGCGGGAGCTGGGGGTCGACGCCATCGTGCTCGGGGCCGTGCTCCGGGCCGGCGACGTGGTGCAGGTCGCCGCCGAGCTCACCGATCCCGCCACCGGCGAGAACCTGTGGGCCCGTACCTTCTCCCGGCCCGCGCCGGACGTGGTCACGCTCCAGCACGAGGTGGCGCTCGAGATCGCCCGCGGCATCTCGGCCCGCCTCACGCCGGACCAGGAGCGCACGCTCGCCCCCGCCCGCGCGGTGAACCCCAAGGCCTACGCGCAGTACCTGCTGGGGCAGCAGCAGGCGACGCTGCGGACCCCGGACGGGTTCGTCCGGAGCGTCGAGCACCTCCAACGCTCGCTGGCGCTCGACTCGACGTTCGCCCCGGCCTGGGCCGCGCTCGCCATGACGAACGCCTACGGCCTCCTCTACCAGCTCACGCCCAGGGACTCAGGACGCGCGGTGATCGAGCGAGCCGCAGGCCGAGCGATCGCCCTCGACGACCGGCTGGCCGATCCATGGTTCGCCCGGGGCGTGGCGCTGCTGCACGCCGACTGGGATTTCTCCGCCGCCGAGGACGCCTTCCGCCGGGGCTTGGCGCGGACGGGGTCCACCGAGGCGCGGGGGCTGCGCGGCTGGACCCTGTGGGAAGTCGGACGGTATGCCGAGGCCATCGCAGCCACCCAGGCGCTCATCGCGCTCGAGCCGACGACGGCCCAGTGGCGGAGCGACCTCGCCTGGTCCTACTGGTCGAGCGGCGACAGCGCCGCCGCGCGCGCCTCGCTGCTCAAGGCGATCGAGGTGGACTCCAGCTTCTACGAGGCCTACGACCTCCTCGGCATGGTGGAGAGCGACGCCGGCAACCTGGAGGCATCGGCCCGGTACCACGACCGGGCCATCGCGGTGGCGGGGGGAGACTACTGGGTGCGCCAGTTCTCGGAGGCGGTGCTCCACCGCGCCCGCGGCGACCTGGCGGGCGTCCGGCGGGTCCTCCGAGAGTTGGAAGGGGATCCGCGCTACGCCCAGCGCGCGGTGATGTCGCTCCTGGCGGGCGACACCGCGGCCACTTACGCGCTGCTGGAGCGCGCCATCGCCACCAGCGACGGGGACGTGCTCTGGGTCCTGCGGTCGATCCCGTACCTCTATCCGTTGCACGGAGAGCCCCGCTACCGGGCCCTGATCCGGCGGGTCGGGCTGCCCGTGGAGGCCCAGGGACGGTGACCGGCGTCGGGGGCGCCGGGATCCGACGCCCCCCCTTCCGGCTCGACCGCTTCGTGTCCGTGCGGGAGGAGCCGGACGCCTTCAGTCCACGGCCGCGCGCGATCCAATCCTCGCTGGAAGGCTTCGCGGCCGAGGACTCTGAGGCCTGGCGCCTGTAGCTGGTCCCCGAGGCCGGATCGGCCTTTTGGACTTAACGGGGTAGCAGGACGTGCGCCCCCCACAGGAGAAGAGATCCCATGTCCCCGTCCCGCCCCGTCCGCCGCCTGCACCGTGCCCGCCGAGCGGCGTGGGCGGCGCTCGCCTGCTCCTCGCTCGGGTTGGCCCTGGCCTCCTCCGCCTGGGCCCAGGAGGGCGCGGTGCCCCACGGCCTGCTGGGCCGGTGGGCGGGCGCCAGCATCGAA
>JBFIUJ010000211.1:0-5599 GCA_041607595.1 Gemmatimonadales bacterium
GGGAACACGCGCTCGCGCAGGAAGGTCAAGAGCTCGTCGAAGTCGGCCGGCCCCTCGGGCGCGGGCCCGCCGATGAGAGCCTTGGCCTCGGTGCGCGAGATGGAGGCGCTCGCCGGCTGGTCACGGATCGTGGCGTGATGCTCCGCGACCAGGTCCGCGACCCGGTGGCCGAGCCTCCGCATGGTTGGGAGGTCGAGGTCCAGCGGCGACCCTCCGCTCACCGGGTCGCCGCCTCGAGCGCCGAAGCGGCGGAGTCCACCAGGGCCGCGGCGCCCTCCAGCGCCCGCCCGACCCGGACCGCTTCCGCGTCCGCCTCGGCCCAGGCCCCCTGCTCGATCGCCTCCCGCACGCCGGGGACGGTCTTCACCCCGTAGCCGGTGTAGAAGCCGGGCGCGTAGATCAGGTGGCGGAACCAGGGACGCCGGGGGAGACCCGCCGAATCGGTTAGCGCGCGCTCGACCCTGAGGAGGAGCGGGTTGGCCGCGCGGGCCTCGGGCCGAGCGAGGCCGGCCCCGTCACCCCGCTGCAGCGCGGCGAGGGCGGTCTCGTAGCGCTCCGCGCTCGCGGCCAACCGGTCGAGGCCGTTGAGGAGTGGGGCCAGGCTCGGGTGGGGCGGGACCGCTTCGCGCCCGGGAGGCACGGAGGGCTCGCGCGGGTCGGCCGTTGCGGAGAAGACCCCTTCTTCGATCTGGCGGTTCCGCTCTACGATCGTCTCGCGTCGCTCCCGGGCCAGCTCCCCGAGCTCGTCCGCGTAGGTCCTGACCGTCTCGGCCAGCCCGGCGAACTCGTAGGGCAGCACGTCCGCGCCGGCGAGGCGCAGCACCGCGGTCCCCACCGTCTGGGCCAGCGCCCGCCCGTAGACGAACGACGTGTCGTCGAACCGGGAGTACCAGGAGAAGTCGTCGTAGATCGAGTGGTAGATGCCCCCCCCGCCGTGCCCGCCGAAGCCGAGGTTGAGCGACGCGATTCCCAGATGCTGGAGGAACGGGGTGTAGTCGGAGCCCGAGCCGAGGGCGCCGATCCGGAGGTCTCGCCTGGTCCGGGCCTCCTGTCGGGCCTTGCCGGTGCCAGCCTGCGCGATCCGCCGCAGCTGCGCGCGCTTCCAGGTGGAGAGCCCGGTCTCGGGGTCCGGGATGTCGCGCGCGACGTCGTTGATGAACCGCTCCAGGCTGTGCGATCCGCCGAGGCCGAGGAACCCTCGGCTGTTCGAGTCGGTGTTGAGATAGGCGACGGCCTTGGCCCGGAGCTCGTCGGCGTGGGCCTCGGCCCATTCGGTGGAGCCGATCAGTCCGGGCTCCTCCGCGTCCCACGCGGCGTAGACGATGGTGCGCCGGGGCCGCCAGCCCTCGCGGGCCAGCTGTCCCAGGGCGCGGGCCTCCTCCAGCAGGGCGACCAGGCCGGAGATCGGGTCCTGCGCGCCGTTCACCCAGGCGTCGTGATGGTTGCCCCGGACGATCCACTCGTCCGGCGCATCGGTTCCTCGCAGCCGGGCGATGACGTTGTGCGCGGGTTGGAGCCTCCATTCCGACTGCACCCGGAGCCGGACGCGGGCCGGGCCCGGCCCCACCCGATAGGTGAGCGGCAGCCCGCCGGCCCACTCCCTCGGCGCGGTGGGACCCCCGAGGGCGGCGAGGAGGGGCTGGGCGTCGGCGTGGGAGAGGGGCAGCACCGGGATCGGCATGATCGTCGCCGCATCGGCCCGCGCGAGGCGGCGGGCGTCCCCGGTCGCGCCGACGCCGGGGGTCAGCGGGTCGCCCGGGTGCAGGGGCATGTCCATCACGCTCCCCCGCTGCACCCCGGTGCTCGGGCGCCACGGTCCCTCGGGATAGACCGTGCCGGCGTGGTACCCGTCGTCCGACGGATCGGAGTAGATCAGGCAGCCGACGGCGCCGTGCTCCGCCGCGAGCTTGGGCTTGATCCCGCGCCAGGAGCGGCCGTACTTCGCGATCACGATGGCCCCGCGGACGCTGATGCCCATCCGCTCCAGCCGCTCGTAGTCCTCGGGGATGCCGTAGTTGACGAACACGAGCGGGGCGGTGACGTCGCCGTCGCCGGAGAAGGCGTTGTAGGTGGGGAGCTGCTCCGCCTGCTGGGCCGAGGTCGGGTCGCCGGGGACGGCGGGCTCCCGCAGCGACGCGACGAACCGCCGCGGGGCAACCAGCTCCACCGCCCGCTCGCGCGGCGTGGGGAAGAGCACGTCGAAGGTCTCGATCTCGGCCTCGAACCCCCAGCTCCGGAGCCGCTGCACCATCCACTCGGCGTTGGCCCGGCCGTGGGGGGAGCCGACGTGATGCGGGCGCGCGGCGAGGCGCCGCATATAGGACCGGAGGGAATCGGCGCTGGGGATCGCGCGGAACTTGGCCTCCCACTCGCGCTGGACGGCGGCGCTCGCGGCGGTGTAGCCGCGGAGCTCGTCGGTCGAGAGCGGCGAAGGGACGATCAGCAGCAGGCCGAGACACCCGAGAAGACGGGCGGTGCTCGGGCGGGGACGCGAGGGGTCGGACGGAATCACGGTGGTCTCTCGGTCGGGGAGTGGCAGTGGGTGGATCGAAGGCCTAAGCTACGGGAGACGACCCTTGCCGCAACCGGAACCGCCGTGACCGCCACCGAGAAGCCACACTGTCCCGTCTGCCGCTCCATTCGCGTCGTCCCGATCGGTCCCGCCGATGGGGACGATCCGTTGCCCTGGGCGCCGCTCCGGCTCGACCCGCCGACCTGGCGCTGCGAGGCCTGCGGCTATCGCTGGCGGCCGAAGGCGCTCGGCTGACCGCCGAGCTTGTTTCTCGGCCGCGACGAGGCATGATTACACGGCTGGGCGAGACCCTCGGTCTCCCCCTGGTACCCGTCGGTTTCATCCCCTGAGGAGGTAGATGGTATGCGTGTCCCGACTGTTCTGACGGCGCTGGCGATCCTCGCCGCTCCGGCCGCCCTGGCTGCCCAGGCCGAGGGCATGGCGAAGAAGCCCACCGAGATGACCGCGAAGGCGGCCCTCGTCGCCGAGCTGACGGCCAATAGCGAGCGGGTGGTGAAGGCGATCGAGGGCCTGAGCGACGCCCAGCTCGCCTACAAGACGGCGCCGGATCGCTGGTCGATCGCGCAGGTGGCCGAGCACCTCGTGATGTCCGAGGGCCTGATCAGCGGCTTCGCCGTCCAGGCGCTCGCGGCGCCCGCGGCGGAGAAGAAGGCGGACGCGATGGAGGCGGACAAGAAGATGGCCGCGTTCTATGCCGACCGGACCCAGAAGTTCCAGGCCCCGGAGCCGGTGCAGCCGACCGGCGCCTACAAGACCAAGGCCGAGCTGGTCAAGGCGTTCAAGGACGCCCGGGCCAAGACGATCGCGATGGTCAACGCGACCAACGAGGATATGCGGGCCCACTTCGCGGAGCATCCCGCCTTCGGCATGCTCGACGCCCAGCAGTGGGTGTCGGTCTGCGCGTGGCATGCGGACCGTCACCTGCAGCAGATCGCCGAGATCAAGGCGGACGCGGGGTACCCGAAGAAGATGTAAGTCGTCCGGCGGCGGGGTCCGACAACGGGCCCCGCACGCCACCCCGCTCTCCTCCCCCGGTCCCCTTGTCCCCCCCGGTGGACCGTCCCACACTTCCGGCGTGCCTCCACCATCCCCCACCCGTCTCGGCGACGCCGATCTGCTGGCCCGGCTCGTCGGCTACGATACCACGAGCCGGCTGAGCAACCTCCCCCTCGCGGACTTCATCGCGGACTACCTCGACCGCCCGGGCGTGCGCATCGATCGGCACCCCTCGCCGGACGGCCGCAAGGCCAACCTGGTGGTGCGGGTCGGCCCGGAGCCGGATCGCGACCGGCAGGGTCTCGTGCTGTCCGGCCACATGGACGTGGTTCCGCCGGGGGAGGAGGGATGGCGGAGCGACCCCTTCGCGCTGACCGACGCCGGCGACGCGTGGATCGCGCGCGGCGCCTGCGACATGAAGGGGTTCCTGGCGCTGGCGCTGAACCGGGCCGCGGCGCTGGATCCGGTCCGGCTGCGGCATCCGCTCGCGCTCGTCCTCACCTACGACGAGGAGGTGGGCACCGTGGGGGCTCGGCGCCTGGCCGAGAGCGGCCTCCCGGCCGAGAGCCTCCCCCGCCGCGCGGTGATCGGAGAGCCGACCGAGCTCAGGGCCGCGCGCATGCACAAGGGGCACCTCAAGCTGCGGCTCGACTTCAAGGGCCGGAGCGCGCACAGCGGGTATCCCCATCTGGGGGAGAACGCGATCGAGCCGGCGGCGCGCGCCATCCTGGGGCTGGCCGGCCTGCGGGACGCGCTCAAGCAGGAGCGTCCGGCGCTGGGCGAGCAGTTCGGCGAAGTGCCGCACGTCGCCCTGAACGTCGCGCAGGTGTCGGGCGGGACGGCCATCAACGTCGTGCCGGAGAGCTGTGAGGTCGAGTTCGGCATCCGGCTCCTCCCGGGCATGTCCTCCGAGGAGATGGTGGACCGGGTGCGCCTCGCGGTGCGCGAGGCCCTGGGGGCCACTCCGTTCTCCCTGGCCGTCACCGGAGACAGCCCCCCGATGCTGCTCCACGAGGACGCGACGTTCTACCGCTCCCTCTGCTCCGACCTCGAGCAGCGCGATTCGCACGCGGTGTCCTTCGCCACCGATGCCGGATGGCTCCAGACCCTGGGGCTCGAGTGCGTGATCTTCGGCCCCGGCTCGATCGAGGTGGCGCACAAGCCCAACGAGTCGCTGCCCAAGGACCAATTCGCCGAGGCCGGCGGGATCCTGGACGGGCTCATCGCCCGCTTCTGCCGCGAGGGCTGACCCGCCGATGTCGCGCGCCCAGGTGCTGGAGGCCGACTGGATCTGGACCGGCCGGGCGTTCGAGTCCGGCCTCCGCCTGGCGGTGGACGAGGCGGGACGGATCGAGGCGGTCGGCCGGCTCGATCGCACGGCGACGCGGCGCCTCCCGGGCCGTGCCCTCCTGCCCGGATTCGTGAACGCCCACTCGCACGCCTTCCAGCGTGGCCTCCGCGGCCACGGGGAACGCTTCCCCGAGGGCGCCGGCAGCTTCTGGATCTGGCGGGAGGCGATGTACGGGTTGGTCGAAAGCCTCGATCCGGAACGCTGCCGCTCCCTCTGTGTCCAGGCGTTCCGGGAGATGCTCGCGGCCGGCATCACGACCGTCGGCGAGTTCCACTACCTGCACCACGGTGGGGCCGGGGCCGACTTCGGTCTGGACCAAGCCGTCCGCGACGCGGCCCGCGAGGCCGGCATCCGGCTCGTGCTGCTGGAGGCCTACTACCGCACCGGCGGGATCGGCGCACCGCTCGGCCCCGCGCAACGGCGGTTCGAGACCGCGGGGCTCGAGGCCTACTGGGCCCAGATGGACCGACTGGCCGCGACGCTGGACCCGGCCCGGGAGAGCCTGGGCGCCGTGGCCCACAGCATCCGCGCGGCGACCCCCGACGAGATCGGTGCGCTGCACGCCGAAGCGGCGCGGCGCGGGATCGTCTTCCACATCCACGTCGAGGAGCAGCGCCGGGAGATCGAGGAGTCGCTCGCCGCCTACGGGCGCCGGCCGATGGCGCTGCTCAACGAGCGATGGGGGGAGGCATCCAACGTGACGGCGGTGCACTGTACCC
>JBFIUJ010000212.1:0-5593 GCA_041607595.1 Gemmatimonadales bacterium
GCCCTCCACCCGGCTCTCCGAGATGGTCGTCGCCCGGCTCAGGGCGAAGGGATTCCGTCATGCGGTCGAGCACGTCGCCTACGAGGACGCCGGGCACTCGATCTCCAGCATCCGCGACAGCGTCACGCGCCTGGGCGGGACCGAGGAAGGAAACCGCGCCGCCCAGCTGGACGCCCGGCGGCGCTTCCTCGCGTTCTTCCAGGAGCACCTCTCCGGCGAGCGCCGCTAGTGGCGACGGGCCGGGCCGCGCAGTCCTCCGGCTGCCCGGAGTGTCTCAGGAGCAACGCACCGTCCCCAACGCGCGAGCGTCGCCTCATGCTTCGACTCCCCCTCCTGGCGGGCCTGCTGCTCGTCGGGGGCTGCCGCCCTACCCCACCGATCGCGGGAGCCACACGCTCCAGCGTCTGAGTTCCCGCAGGCCTGACCATGCCGTCGCAGCGGGCCCAGGGCCGGCGCCGCCCCCTCGGCGGCCGACCCTCTGGCCGACTTCCCCGTCGCCCTGCCAAGGCCGGGCTCGCGGCCAGGGCGGCCACGACCACCGTGCGTCGGCGCAGGCGCCAGGTTCGCAACGGAAGCATGAAGGCGCTACCCTTCACCAGTCGGGCCAATCCCACCGGACTCATGACATGGCGCTGTCGGCCGCACGGCCGGCGCGGTTTGCGCCCACCCTCGAGCCGCTGGGCGCCCAGCCGCAGATCGGTACCCCCGTTGTCGCTCCCCGACGGAACATCGCGCCCGACTCGGGGTGCTGGATATAGGGGGAGCCGCTCGAGCCGTGTCCGGTGCGATGACCACGCGAGGAGGACATGAGGAACATTCGAGCCGCAACGGACCGGCGGGCTGCGCGCGCTCTGGGCGCCGGAGGATAGTCGGGGAGTGGCCCTCGACCTTCTCTTCGTCGGCGGTGGGCTCGCCTCGTGCCTGGCGGCCTACCGGCTGGCACAGGCGCGTCCCGAGGTCCGGCTCCGGGTCCTCGAGCGCGGCGACCGGATCGGCGGAAGCCACATCTGGTCCTTCCACGAGGACGACCTCTCCCCGTCCCAGGCGGCGTGGATCCAGCCGATGGTCACCTGGCAGTGGCCCCGGTACGAGGTCCGGTTCCCCGGCCATCGGCGGGTGATCGAATCGGGCTATCGGTCCATCGACTCGCTCCGCCTCCGCGATGTGGTCCGCGCCGCGCTGGGCAACCGGGTCCGGGACGGATCCGCCGTCGCGGCCGTCGGCGCCGATCACGTCGTGCTGTCCGGAACCGGGGAGCGCCTCGCGGCCGAGGCGGTGGTGGACGGCACCGGATTCCACCCGACCGCCGCGCTCCGCCTGGGCTACCAGAAGTTCGTGGGCCAGGTGATCGAGTTCGCCCGCCCGATCGGCCTCGCCCATCCAATCGTCATGGACGCCACCGTGGACCAGGAGGACGGGTTCCGGTTCGTCTACGTCCTCCCGTTCACCGAGCGCACCGCCTTGATCGAGGATACCTACTACAGCGAGACGCCCGACCTGCCGGCGGAGGATCTGCGTCGCCGGATCGGCGCGTACGCCGCCCAGTCGGGGTGGGAGATGCGTTCGGTGTCGAGGGAGGAAAGCGGTGTGCTGCCGATCACCCTGGCCGGGGACTTCGAGCGGTTCTGGCCCCGCGACGACGGGATCGCCCGCATCGGGATGCGGGCCGGGCTCTTCCACCCCACCACCGGCTACTCGTTGCCGCAGGCCGTGCGCACCGCCGACCTTATCGACGGAGCCATCCCGCGGGGGCCGCGGGCCCTCGCCAACCTCCTGCGGAGCCACGCGGCGGCCCACTGGCGCGACGGCTCCTTCTTCCGGGGGCTCAACCGCATGCTCCTCCAGGCGGGCCGGCCGGCGGAGCGGTATCGGGTGTTGGAGCGGTTCTACCGCCTGCCCGCCCCGCTCATCGGCCGGTTTTATGCCGGACGGATCACCCTGGCCGACCGCGTCCGGCTCCTGGTCGGGGCCCCACCGGTCCAGGTGGGGCGCGCGGTGGCGGCGCTGCTCGATACCGCGGTCGGCCGCGGGACGCCGGAGGTCCGCGCGTGACCGCGCCGCGGGCGGTGGTGATCGGGAGCGGCTTCGGAGGACTGGCGCTCGCCATCCGGCTGCAGACGGCCGGGATCGCCACCACCATCGTGGAGCGGCGGGACCTGCCCGGCGGGCGGGCCTATGTCTACCGGCAGGACGGATTCACCTTCGACGCGGGCCCCACCGTCATCACCGCCCCCGAGGCCCTGGGCGAGCTGTTCACCGGGGCCGGGCGCGCGATGGACGAGTTCGTCGAGCTGATGCCGGTGAATCCGTTCTACCGGCTGCTCTGGGAGGACGGGTACCGGTTCGACTACGACGGCGACCTCGAGGCCACCAACCGCCAGATCGCGGCCAAGTCACCGGGGGACGTGGCGGGCTACGCCCGGTTCCTCGAGTACGCGGGCGAGGTCTTCCGGGAAGGGTACGAGCGGCTGGCCCACGTCCCGTTCCTCGACTGGTGGAGCATGCTCCGGGTGGCCCCCCAGCTGATTTGGCTGGAGAGCTACCGCAGCGTCTACGACGTCGTCTCGCGTTTCATCGCGGACCCCCACCTGCGGCAGGCGTTCAGCTTCCACTCCCTGCTGGTGGGGGGCAATCCGTTCCAGACCTCGGCGATCTACACCCTGATCCACGTCCTGGAGCGGAAGTCGGGGGTCTTCTATCCCCGAGGCGGCACCGGTGCGCTGGTGCGCGCCCTGGTCGCGCTGTTCGAGTCGCTCGGGGGGACGATCCACTGCGACGCGGCGGTCGAGCGGATCCTCACCCGCGATGGGCGGGCGGTGGGGGTCCGGCTCCACGACGGCCGCGAGCTGCCGGCCGAGATCGTCGCCAGCAACGCGGACGTGGTCCACACCTACGAGACCCTGCTGGGCCACACCGTTCGAGGTCGGACGCGGAGCGCCGAGCTCCGGTCGCGGCGGTTCAGCATGTCGCTCTTCCTGATCTACTTCGGCACCCGACGCCGGCATCCCGAGCTGGCCCATCACACGGTGCTGTTCGGCCCGCGGTACCGCGAGCTGCTGGGCGACATCTTCGACCGTGGCATCCTGGCCGACGACTTCTCCCTCTATCTGCACGCCCCGACCCGGTCGGACCCGTCCCTGGCGCCCGAGGGATGCGAGGGCTTCTACGTGCTCTCCCCGGTGCCCCACCTCGGCAAGGCGCCGATCGACTGGGCCGCGGAGGGTCCCCGCTACGCCGATCGCATCCTGGACTACCTGGAGCGGCGCTGCATTCCCGGCCTCCGGTCCGACCTGGCCACGATCCGGATCTTCACCCCGGCCGACTTCGCCACCGAGCTGAACGCCCACGTGGGCTCCGCCTTCTCGCTCGAGCCCATCCTGACCCAGAGCGCCTTCTTCCGGGTCCACAACCGGGACGCCGCCCTTCGTGGGCTCTACTTCGTCGGGGCGGGCACCCACCCCGGCGCGGGCGTGCCAGGAGTCGTGGCGAGCGCCAAGGCCACTGCCGGGCTGATCCTCTCCGACCACGGGATCCGCCGCCCGTCGGCCGCATGACGGAATCGGTGCTCGACGCCAGTCGCCGCTCCATGGCCCGGGGCTCGCGGAGCTTCTACTACGCCGCTCGGCTGCTCCCCCCGGCGGTGCGCGCGAGCGCACAGCTGCTCTACGCCTGGTGTCGCCACTGCGACGACACGATCGACGGCCAGCGACTCGGTCATGGAAACGCCGGCGCGAACGGAGAGCCCGCCCGCGGCGGAGACCCGCGGCGAGCGTTGGCAGCGCTGATGTCGGCCACCGAGGCGGCCCTCGGGGACGCGCCCGTCTCCGTCGCGCCCTTCGCCGCGCTGCGCCGGGTCGTCCGGAAGCACGACATCCCCACCTGGTACGTCCGGGAGCACCTCCGCGGGTTCGCGATGGACGTCGAGGGCACGCGGTACGAGACCCTCGACGACACGGTGTCCTACGCCTTTCGGGTCGCCGGCGTGGTCGGGGTCATGATGGCCTGGCTGATGGGGGTGCGGGATCGCGATACCCTGGACCGGGCCGCCGACCTGGGCATCGCGTTTCAGCTCACCAACATCGCCCGCGACGTCGTGGACGATGCCCGGGCCGGGCGGGTCTACCTGCCCGAGACCTGGCTCCGGGAGGAGGGGCTGGACGCCTCCCGGGTGGATCGGCCCGAGGATCGGGAGGCCCTGGCGCGGGTCGTGGCCCGGCTG
This sequence comes from Gemmatimonadales bacterium, assembly GCA_041607595.1. GTDB lineage: Bacteria > Gemmatimonadota > Gemmatimonadetes > Gemmatimonadales > GWC2-71-9 > JBFIUJ01. The sequence goes on from JBFIUJ010000212.1 coordinate 4,220, forward strand.
CTGGACCACGCCGATCGCTACTACCGCTCGGCGACCGTCGGCATCGACCGGTTACACCTTCAACTGGCCTGGTCGATCGAGTCGGCGCACCTGATCTACCGAGACATCGGCACCGAGGTGAGGAACCGCGGCGCTGGGGCCTGGGATCGGCGGGTGGTGGTCCCGACCGCCCGGAAGCTGGCCCTGATGACGGCCGCCGCGGTGGCGGTCATGTGGCCCCGGAGCGTCGGCGAGGCACTGGATGCCCGGCGCGGGGGCCTCAGGCCGATCCCCCATCCGGCCGGGGGCCCCGGTGGGCGCGGCGCCCGACACCGTGGCGGCACGGCCTAGCCCCGAGGCCGGGCGGCCTCCCGTTGGGCCAGGAGGCGTTCCAGCGCGGGGGCGTAGAGAAAGCCGAACGACACCGCGCCGTCCCGCTCCCGGGTGGCATGATGGATCCGATGGGCCTGCGTGATCCGCTGCAGATACCCACCGCCCGGCTTGTACGGGATCTTGACCCGACGGTGGACGATGATGTCGTGGAAGATGAAGTAGGCGGCGCCGTAGGCGGCCATCCCCAGGCCGATCCAGAGCGCCGGCGCCCACCCGTGCGTTCCCACCCAGATCAACGCGATGGACGGGAGGGCGAAGAACACCCCGAAGAGATCGTTTTTCTCGAGCCGCCCCTCGTGCGGCACGTGATGCGACTCGTGGAGGGACCAGAGCGGCCCGTGCATCACGTACTTGTGGGCCAGTTAGGCCACCCCTTCCATGCCGAGGAAGGCGGCGGCGAACAGGAGGGTGTTGATCAGGATCGTCATGGCATCGCTCCGCGGCCGGATCCGGCCGGATCACATTCCATCATAACCGCTCCAGCGAGCGGGCGCCCCGCCGGGCCACCAGGAGACCCACCCCCGCCGAGAGCGCGAGCAGGGCGAGGGGAAGGGCGAGCGCGGAGAGCGGCTCGTCGCGCCAGAAGAGCGCGGTGTACGCTTCCAGGGCCCAGGCGTTGGGGGTGATCCACCCCACGGCCTGGAGCCACCCCGGCATCAGGAACCGGGGGATCATGCTGCCGCCCAGCGCGGAGAGGATCAGCATCGCGACGTTGGCGAAGGTGGCCGCCTGCTGGCGGGTGCGGAAGAAGGTCGTGAGGGCCAGCGCCAACCCGGCGGCGGCCGCCGCCGCGAGGACCGTCGTGAGACCCCACCCCACCAGGTTGGGCAGCAGGTTCAGCCCGTGGATCAGCCAGGCCATCCCGAAGATCACCGTGGCCTGGGCCGTGCCCACCGCGGTGAGGAAGATGAACTTCCCGTCCACCAGGGGACGCACCCCCGCCGGGCCCGCCACCACCCGGTCCATGATCCCGGCATCGCGCTCGTCGAAGAGGGTCACCGC
>JBFIUJ010000213.1:0-5585 GCA_041607595.1 Gemmatimonadales bacterium
AGCGCGTCGGCAGTGAGCGGCCACACGCGCTCGGCCTTCGACCGCCCGCGCTGCAGCATGGCGGTGGAGAAGTCGGCTCCGATCACGCGCCCGGAGAACCCCGGACGACCGGCCAGCGCGGCCGCCAGGTCCAGCGTGCCGGCGCACACGTCGAGATACTGGCCGGCCGGCGACGCCTCCCATCCCAGCCGCTCGACCGCCTGGCGTCGCCAACGGCGATCCGCGTTGAGGCTGAGCAGGTGGTTGAGGAGATCGTACCGCGGCGCGATCGCGGTGAACATCCCCCGGACGTAGGCGCGCTTCTCGCCGCGCTCGAAAGAAGGTAACTTCCTGTCCGTGGCGAACATAGGGCTGCAATGTAGTGGCGCCGAAAAGCCGTCCGCAAGCGGGAGATCCGGCGGTGGCTGATCCGCGCCCGGATTTCGCCGCGGCCACCGATCAAGAGGTGGTGGTCCAGGCGCGCCTGGGGCGGGAGGTCGCCTACCGGGAGCTGGTGCGCCGCTATGAGCGCCCGATCTTCTCGCTCATCTACCGGATGGTCCGCGATCGCGAGCTGGCGGAGGACCTCGCGCAGGAGACCTTCGTCAAGGCGTTGAACGCGATCGACTCCTACCGCCCGGAGTACAAGTTCTCCTCCTGGATCTTCAAGATCGCCAACAACGCCGCGATCGATCATCTGCGCCGCAAGGAGCTGAGCACCCTCTCGCTCGACGGGTCCCCCCACGCGCAGACCCCGGAGGCGATGCAGGCCACCGCCCTCCAGATCGGCGATCGCCTGGAGACCCCGCTGGAGGAGCTGGAGGCCCGAGAGCTGGGGGGCGAGATCGAAGCCGCCATCGCCCGGCTCCGACCAGAATACCGCTCCTGCATCCTGATGCGGCACGTCGAGGGACGGGCCTACGAGGAGATCGCCCAGATCCTGGACCTGCCCCTCGGCACGGTGAAGACCTACATCCACCGCGCCCGTAACGAGTTGCGACAAGCCCTCGCGCACCTGCGCGAGTGAAACCCTGAACCCGCTCACCCCGTAGAAGGGGGCGTTATGACGCAGGACACGCCGTCCCACCTCTCTCTCGCCGACCTGGACGACTGGCTGGCCGGGAACCTCACGCCCGGCCGTCGGGAGCACCTGGAGGCCTGCGCCTCGTGCCAGCAGCTGGCCGAGGCGGAGCACGGCCTGGTGGAGCTCCTCTCGTCCCTCCCCCACCTCGACCCGGCGCCCGGCTTCGCCGATCGGGTCATGGCCGCGGTCGAGATCCCCGACCCCTTCGCCCTCCGGGCGGTGGCGACCTGGTGGCAGCGCCTGACCTCCGACCGGCACCGGCTCGCCGTCGCCGCCGGGGTGATGCTGCTGCTCCTGACCGGAATGGGGGGGAGCGTCGCCTGGAGCCTGGCCAACCCGGATGTGGTACCGGGGATCGGCTCGTGGCTCTCGGGGGAGGCGGCCCAGTGGTTCTGGCTGACCCTGCGCGGCTTGGGCTCCAACCTCCTCGAGCAGCCGTGGTACACGGCGGTGCGTGACGCCGCCGGCTCCCCGGCCCGCCTCGCGTTCGTCGCGGGCGGGGCGTCGGTCCTCTACGTGACCGGCATGCTCGCGATGCGGCGGCTGTTGTCGCTGCCGTCGGCGGAGGTGGCCCATGCGCGCCCCTAGGATCGCCGGCTCGGTCGCCCTCCTGGTCTTCTGCCTCGCCGGGTCCGCCACCGCCGGTGAGCGCGCGGGAGGCGGAGGGCCGGTGGCGGAGGCGGTCCGCTTCGTCCGCCAGCTGCTCCGCCTCGACTCCCACGCTGTCCACCACCACTCCATCTCGCTGGCCTTCGATGCCGCCGCCCTCGTGTTCGAGGGCGACGCCCGGCCCGCCCTGACGATAGCCACCGAGCGCGGGCACGTCCTGATCGCGGGGGACACGGTCGGGCACTACCGCCCCGGCGGCCCGTTCGACGCCTCCTGGCACGAGCTGGTGCACGATCTCTCGCGGCGCTCCACCGCGGAGGCCGTCGACATGCTGCGCCACTGGGCCCCGGAAGGGCTCCCGGAGGAGGAGCGTGATGCCGCGGCCCGGGTGCGTCAGAGTGCCCGGCGGCTCCGTCCGGCCGCGCCGGGCGCAGCCACGCCTCAGGCGGTGCCCCCCGCCGGCCCAACCGATCCGGTGCTGGACCTCTCCCGGCTCCACGACGTGACGCTGGTGGAGCCCATGCTGCTCCGGGTGGCGGGCCTGACCGGACCGGACCTCCGCCTCACCGTCACGGGCGGTCAGGCCCGGCTCGGCGACTTCAGCATCGGCTCCGGCGAGAGCATGACCGGCCATCTGCTGGTGGTGCGCGGGACCGCCGACGTGTACGGCCGGCTCGGAGGGAATCTGGTGACGGTGGACGGCGACGTGGTCGTCCATCCCGGCGCCGTGGTGACCGGCGACGTCCTGGCCTATCGCGGTCACGTCCACGACCTCGGGGGGGAGATCGGCGGCGAGATCCGCACCTTCGCCCCCCAGGTGGGGCCGGACCAGGCGCCTCCCCCGGTCCACGACGTCGCTCCCGCGGCGTCGCTCCCCACCGGCCTTCGCCACGCCGCCGGGCTCCTCGGCGTATTCCTCACCCTGGCCGCGCTGGGATTCGGCCTCGTCATGTTCGGCCGCCCCAACCTGGAAGTGGTGTCGGACACGGTCTCCCATTCCTTCGGGCGCGCCTTCGTAGTCGGGCTCCTCGGGGAGATGCTCCTGCTGCCGACGTTCGGCATGCTGGTGGTGGGGCTGGTCCTGAGCGTGGTGGGCATCCTGCTGCTCCCCTTCGCGGTCGTGGCGTACGCCCTCCTGGTGGTGGTGGCGCTCCTGGGCGGCTTCCTGGCGACGGCCCACGCCATGGGGGAGACCTACACCCGTCGCCGCATGGTGCTCGGGACCGTGGTCGCCTCGCCCAACAGCTACCGGTACGTGCTGATTGGCCTCGGGGCCATCATGGTCTTCTGGGCCGCGTGGGTGCTTTTCGGATGGGTGCCGGTCGCCGGGAGCATCATCTGGGGGGTCGCGGTGCTAGTGACCTGGCTCCTCGCCACGGCCGGGTTCGGCGCGGCACTGCTGAGCCGGGCGGGCATCCGGGAGCACTTCGCCGGTCGCTTTATCCCCCCCGAGGCGCTCACCGACGAGTTCCTCTGGGCGACGCCCCAATTCGGTGTCCCGGCGGTGAAGCGCCCTGGCCGTCCCGCCGCTCCGGAGCGTTGACCGGTGCGGGCCTTGCTCCTCCTCGCCGTGCTCGCTCCGGGGCTGGCGGCGCAGAGCATGCAGACCTTCACGACCGTGCGGCAGCACCATGGGGAGAGCCGGCTGCGCGCGAGCGTGGAGTTCGGAGCCGGCACGCTCCGCCTGGCGCCCACGCCCGCTTCCGAGAGCACCCTCTACCGGATGAGCGTCACCTACGATCGCGAACGGTTCGCCCCGGCCAGCGAGTTCCGCGCGTCCACCGGCGAGGTGACCCTGGGGCTCCGCAGCATCGGGGGCACGGGGCTGCGGGTCAGCTCGCGGAAGCAGCTCGAGCAATCGGCGGAGATACTCTTCGCGACCGCGGTCGACTTGGACCTCACGGCGACCCTCGGCGCCGTGGAATCCGATCTCGACCTGGGTGGCCTCCGGCTCACCAGCTTGAGCCTGCGCACTGGCGCCAGCCAGACGGTCGTGGCGTTTTCCCGGCCCAACCCCACGCGTTGCCGATCGGCCCGGTTCGCCGCGGGTGCGGCCGAGCTGCGCATCGAGAGCCTGGGGAACGCCCGCTGCCGGGAGGTATCGGTGGAGGGCGGGCTCGGGAGCCTCACTCTGGACCTCTCCGGACCGTGGACCGGTGAGGCGGCGCTGTCGGTCCGCCTCACGGCCGGAGAGCTGACCCTCCGGGTCCCCAGAGATCTCGGCCTCCGGGTCACCATGGGCGGGTTCCTCGCGACGTTCGACGACGCGGGGTTCGAGCGACGTCAGGGAAGCCACGTGACGCCGGGCTACGATGGACTGCAGCGGCGTTTGGACGTGCGTCTCTCCGCCGCCCTGGGCAGTATCCGCGTGGAGTGGCTCGACCCCTAGCCGCCCTCGACCCACACAGGCGCCCCCACCCCCACGCCCAGCCGAGCGGCCGCCGAGCCGTCCCGCACCGCGACCTCGAGCCTCCCGCCGGACCCTCTGTAGGCCAGGAGCGCGCCCGGTCCCACCTCGCCGAACGTCCGGTGAAGCGGGATCTCGCCGAACCCGGCGACGTGGATCCGCGCGCCCGCGCCCACGTGCTCGGCCCCGAGGTTGGTCACCAGGTTGCCGAAGCTGTCCACCGCCACCACGACGCCCGTGACCCGGTCTCCCACCCGCACCAGCTCCGCCTCCTCGAGGGTCACCGGCGGGGCACTCGGCGCCTCTCCCAGCGAGGCGAGCGCGCGTCCCGTCGCGAGCGCCGCGGCCGCGGGGGCGAACACGTCCCGCCCATGGAAGGTGGGCGAGGCCTCGGTAGGGATGGGAAGCGCGACGATCTCCTCCGCGCCCTCGCGGAGGGCCGGGCTCAGCACCCCGTTGTCCGGCCCGACGAAAGCGTGGCCGCCGGCCCGGAGGGCGAGCGCCGAGCGCTCGGTGCCCACACCCGGATCCACCACCACGAGATGGACGGTGCCCGAGGGAAACCGGCGCCAGGCGCGGTCGAGCAGGTACGCCGCCGCTCGCACGTCGCCGGGCGGGACCTCATGGCTCAGATCGGCCAGCGTGGCGTCCGGAGCGCCCGAGAGGAGGACGCCCCGCAGCTCGCCGACGTAGGGGTCGGCCGTACCGAAGTCGGTGAGGAGGGTGATGACCGCCACGCGGCCGGGTGGGATCAGCCCCGCAGGATGGGCAGCGTCACCGAGCGCGCCTGGGCCACCTGGGCCACGCGCTCCGCGAGATCCCGCAGGGCGAGGGCGGCCGGGCTGTCCGGCTCGGCCACCGTGACGGGTCGGCCCGCATCCGCATGATCCGCCAGGCCGGCCTGGAGGGGAATGCGGCCCAGGAGCGGGACGCCGAGCTCCTCGGCCAACCGCTGTCCCCCGCCCGCAAGGAAGATGTCGGTGGACTCGCCGCAGTGCGGGCAGATGAAACCGCTCATGTTCTCCACGACGCCCAGGACGGGGACGTTCACCCGCTCGAACATCTTCGCGCCGCGCAGCGCATCGCCTACGGCCACCTCCTGCGGGGTCGTGATGATGATGGCCCCGCTGACCTGGGTCGCCTGGACCAGGGAGAGCTGCGCGTCGCCGGTGCCGGGAGGCAGGTCCACCACCAGCGTGTCCAGCTCGCCCCAGGCCACGTCACGCAGGAACTGGTTCACGATCTTCATGATGATCGGGCCCCGCCAGATCGCCGGGGCGTCCCGCTCCACGAGGAAGCCGAGCGACATGAGCTTCACGCCGTGGGCCTCGAGCGGCTGGATCTTCCCGCCCACGACGGGCGGCTTCTCGAACACGCCGAACATGCGCGGGATGTTGGGGCCGTAGATGTCGGCGTCCATGACACCGATCCGGCGGCCCCCGGCCGCCAGCGCGACGGCCAGGTTGGCCGCGACCGTGGACTTGCCCACCCCGCCCTTGCCGGAGG
>JBFIUJ010000214.1:0-5564 GCA_041607595.1 Gemmatimonadales bacterium
ATCCCCCTGCGGCGGCTCGCGGGCGTGCTCAACATGGACGTGATGAACCTCTACGGTCGGACGGCGGACGTCGCGGCACTGGGCACGGACCAGTCCTCGCTGGGCGCGGTGTTCGCCGCCGCGGCGGCGGCGGAGGGGCTCCGAGTCTCGGTGAACACGGACGCGCTGACCCGGGGCGCCTTCTTCCGGTCCGACCACTTCCCGATGGTCCGGGTCGGGGTGCCTGCGCTGTCGCTCCAGTCGGGCGAGACATACGAGGGGCGCCCGGCCGACTGGGGCGCGGAGCGCAAGGCCGAGTACACGAAGGCGCGGTACCATCAGGTGGAGGACGAGGTCCTGCCCTGGTTCACCATGGATGGAGCCGTGCAGCAGCTCCGGGTCGTGCTGCGCACCGCGCTGGCGGTCGCCGACGCGCCCGCCCAACCCACCTGGAACCCCGCCTCCGAGTTCCAGGCGGCAGGAGCCGCGAGAGTCCGCTGAGCTCCCCGGCCCTCCGGGCCGGGCTCCAGACGGGGTGGGAAGCGAGATTGGGAGGCCGGGGGCCCTGGTTCCAGCGGCCCAACCCCGCTATCTTTGCGCCCGTTTTGACATTCCGGGTCCCCCACGCCGCAAGGAGCCCGTCTGCAACTCCCGAATTCCCATCGGGTTCCGCTGTCCTGGCTCATCGAGCACGGCGGCGAGTCTCTCCGATACCGGGCCATCGCCGACCTCGCGCCGCCGGGGCATCCCGCCATCGGGACCCTGGAGGAGGCGCAGGCCATGGTGGCCGAGTCCAAGGCTGCCACGGCGCTGGTCAAGAAGCAGAAGGACACCGGGGTCTGGGGCCCGACCCTGCTCGGGCTCGCCCCGTCCACCTCGGGCCGGGCGGCGAAGGACCTCGCGACCATCCCCCAGTACCGGCGGCTGGTCCAGCTGGGGTACCCGCTTTCCCTGCGGCCGTTCAAGCTGGCCGACCGGGTCCTCTTTCGGCTCCTCTCCCGGGACGACGATCCGGCCCTGCTGTTCGAGTTCCAGAAGCTGATCGGGACCGATCCGGGGGCCGAGGCGTGGGCCCGGTGGGTGCTCCGGGAGGCGGTCGCCGCGGCGCTGGCCGAGGCCGGCTATGTGGAGGACCCCCGTCTCCGCGGGGCGGCGCACAAGGTCGCGAGCGCGGTGTCCCACTTCCTCCGGAGCCCGGCTTCCGAGAAGCCGTTCGTCCGGGTGAAGGGCCAGACGGTGCTCCACCCCGAGGCCTACCCCCCGAGCTGGTATTCGGTCGCGATGATCGCCGCGATGCCGAACCTGCAGCGCGAGCGCGCTGGCTTCACCGAGCGCCTGGCGCACTACCTGGGGCAGCCGGCGCCGAAGAAGCCCTTCGTGATGCTGCTCGGCCGGAAGAAGATCAAGCCGATGCACCTCCTGCTGGGCGATCCGATGGGCGCGGACGCCAAGGGGACCGTGAAGGACCTTCCCCTTGCCCTGCACTTCCTGGAGCTGCTCGCCCGCATCGGCGGAGTGGCGACCTCGTCGGGGGCCACCAAGGTGCTGTCGCGCCTCTACAAGGAATGTGACGACCAGGGCGTCTGGCACCCGAAGAACCTGCGCTCGCAGCCGAAGGCGCTGAGTCCCATCGATTACCATTACTTCCCGCTGGCGCCGGACTCCAAGTCCATGGAGGGGCGCCAGGCCGACGTCACCTTCCGGCTCGCCCTCATCGCCAAGCTGCTGGGGATGCAGCTCGAGTACGTCTGATCCCGCACGGCGCCGGGTCCTCCGGCGCCCGCTTGCGCCGCGATTCGCGGTAGTCCAGACTACAACCATGCCGCGGGTGGACCTCACGCCGTTCGGCTTCACGCCGACCGAGAGCCTGGTGTACCAGGTGCTGCTGACCTCGGGCCCCGGGACCGGCTACGCCATCGCGCGGTCGGCGGGGCTGGCGCGGGCCAACACCTACGGCGCGCTGGAGGGCCTGGTGACCAAGGGCGCGGCGCGGGTGGATGGTCTTCGCCCCAAGCGCTATCGTCCCGAGCCTCCGATGGCGCTGATCGCGCGGATCTCCACCGATCAGGGCGAGGCGCTGGAGCGGCTGAGCGGCGAGCTGGACACGATCGCGCTCCCTGAATCGCCGACCCTGGTGGAGATCACCTCCCCGCGGGGGTCGCTCCAGCTGCTGGCCCACGACATCGGCCGGGCTTCGGACTCGGTCTGGCTGCTGGCGCCGGCGGATGCGTTTCCGATCCTGACCCCGTCACTGCGGCGGGCTTCCGCCGCCGGGCTCGGGATGATCCTGCTCTCGCCCGACCCGGTCACGCTGCCGTTCGCCAAGGTGGGGACGATCGCTCCGCCGAGCGACTGGCCCGGCCAGCCGTTGGTGTCGGTGGTGGACGGCCGGAGCGGCATCCTGGCGTTCCGGGACGGGGCCGAGGTCCGGGGGCATTGGAGCACCGCGCCGGCGTTCGTCGCCGCGGCCCGTCACACTTTCGAGCGATTGCGCGCCCTGTCATGAGCGACACCCTCGACGACGCCTTTCGGGAGCTCCAGCGGGAGTACATCGCGGAGGCCCCCGCCCGCTTGGCCGAGCTGCGGAAGGACGCCGCGGCGCTGGCGGCCGGGGAGGCCGACGCGATCGCCTCGCTGGCCACCCGCTTCCATCGCCTGGCGGGCTCGGGCGGCTCCTACGGCTTCCCCACCCTGAGTCAGCTCGGGCGGGAGCTCGAGGACTGGGTCCGCACGACGGCGGAGTGGGATCGCACCACCCTGGCGCGTCTGAGCGGCTCGATCGAGCGGGTGGCCAGCGTGTTCGACGATGCGGCCCGCGAGATCGGAGTCCCCCAGACGCTGGTGAAGCAGTCCGAGTTCGGGTGGCGCGCCCTGCTGGTGGGGCGCGCCGGGGACCTGGTGACCGAGATCGCCTCGGGGCTCGAGATCTCGGGCTTCGCCGTGGCGTCCGACGACGGCGAGCCCTCGCCGCAGACCATCCCCGTCTCGGCGCGGCCGGACCTGGTGGTGATCGTGAGCGAGGACGAGGGTCACGACCCCTACGCCCAGGCGGCCGCGTGGTACGCCTCCCGCACCAGCCGGCCGAGGGCCGTGGTCCTGGTGGATGGGACGGGCCGGGCGGATCGGCTCCGGGCTGTGGCCGCCGGCATCGATGCCGTCTACTCGCCCGAGCACGTGGCGGACGAGCTGCCGAAGTACGCCAAGACGCTGGCCCGGATCGGCGTCCCGCCGCCGAGCGTGCTGCTGATCCAGGACCATCACGAGCGCGCGGAGACGACGCTCGCCTGGCTGGAGCAGGCCAACCTGCGGGTCACCCGCTGCGAGGACGCCCTGGACGCCCGCGAGGCGCTCGCCCGGGAGCTCCCCGACCTCATCCTGATGGACGCGCACCTGCCGGGGGTGGACGGCTTCACGCTGGCTCGGCTCATCCGGCAGGACTACCGCTTCAACCTGCTCCCGATCGTCTTCCTGACGGACCAGCGCTCGGTGTCCACGGAGATCGAGGCGCTGCGGGCCGGCGCGGACGACTTCCTGACCGTCCCGGTGGACCGCAACCTGCTCCTGCAGGTGGTGCTGGCGCGGGCGGAGCGGGGGCGCCGGATCCGCGAGCTGGTCCATCGGGACGGCCTCACCGGTCTCCTCAACCACGCGACGCTGATGGCCGAGCTGGAGCACGTGGTCGAGTTCGCCCATCGGGTGAGCGAGCCGTTCGTGTTCATGATGCTGGATGTGGACCACTTCAAGCGGGTCAACGACAGCCACGGACACCTCGTTGGCGACCAGGTGCTGCTGCACGTCGCCCGGGTGTTTCAGAGCACCGGGCGGGCCAGCGATCTCATCGGTCGCTACGGCGGGGAGGAGTTCGGGATCATCCTGCGGCGGAATTCCAAGGAGGGGGCGAAGGTGTTCGCCGAGAAGCTGCGGGCCGCCCTCGCCACCCAGCCCGCGACCGTGCTGGAGGGCATGACGATCCCGGTGAAGGTGAGCATCGGCGTCGCCTGCTACCCGGCGGACGCCGAGACGGCCGCCGAGCTCACGAAGGAGGCGGACACCGCCCTCTACCGGGCCAAGGCCGGTGGCCGCGACCGCGTGGAGTTCGCGGTGGACAACCCCTGATGCCGCGGGCGCCTAGTGGGGGAAGCCCGCGGAGAGGGGCGTGACGTCCCGCGGGTTGTCGTCGCCGAAGAGGAGCCGGCCTTCCCGGTAGGACGCCCCCCGCAGGGTGAGGGCCAGGACCTCGCCCAGCTCCTCCACCGGGTACACCTCGATCTTCTCCCGCACGTCCTTCGGCAGGTCCTCGAGGTCCGCCTCGTTCTCCTTGGGCAGCACGATCCGCAGGATTCCCGCCCGCACCGCGCCCAGGACCTTCTCCTTCACGCCGCCGATCGGGAGCACCCGGCCCCGCAGGGTGATCTCGCCCGTCATCGCGATGTCGTTCCGGACGGCACGTCCGGAGAGGGCGGAGACGACGGCCGAGGCCATCGTCACGCCGGCCGAGGGGCCGTCCTTCGGAATGGCACCCGCGGGCACGTGGATGTGGACGTCGTGGTCGAACATGTCGTCGCGGATGCGGAGGCCCGCCGCGTGGGAGCGGGCGTAGGTCCACGCCGCCCGGGCGGACTCCTTCATCACGTCCCCGAGCTGCCCGGTCAGCACCAGCTCGCCCTTCCCCCGCATCAGGGACGCCTCGACGAACATGATGTCGCCGCCGGTCGCGGTGTAGTACATCCCGGTGGCGACCCCGATCTGGTCGTGCTTGGCGGCCTCCTCCGGATGCACCTTGGGTCGGCCGAGCAGGCCCACCACGTCGTCGCGATCCACCGTGGCCTGGGTGATCTCCTTGGCCGCGATCCGGCGGGCGACCTTACGGGCCAGCTTGCCGATCTCCCGCTCCAGCTGCCGGACGCCGGACTCCCGGGTGTAGCCCGAGATCATCTCGCCGATCGCCTGGTCGGTGATCTCGAGTCGCTCGGTGCTGAGGCCGTTCTCGAACAGCTGGCGCGGCACCAGGTACTTCTTCGCGATGACCAGCTTCTCACCTTCGGTGTAGCCGGTGAACTCGACCACCTCCATGCGATCGAGCAGGGGGGCCGGGATGTTCTGGAGGAAGTTCGCCGTGGCGATGAAGAGCACCTCGCTCAGGTCGAACGGCACGCCGAGATAGTGGTCGGTGAAGCTGTCGTTCTGGGCCGGGTCCAGCACCTCGAGCAGGGCACTGGCCGGGTCGCCCTGGAAGGAGACGCCGAGCTTGTCCACCTCGTCGAGCAGGAACACGGGGTTCTTGGTGCCGGCCTGCTTCATCCCCTGGATGATGTTCCCGGGGAGCGCACCGATGTAGGTGCGGCGATGGCCGCGGATCTCCGCCTCGTCGTGCACGCCGCCGAGGCTAGCGCGTACGAACTCGAGCCCCAGCGCCCGCGCGATGCTCTTGCCGAGCGAGGTCTTGCCGACGCCGGGTGGGCCGACGAAGTTGAGGATGGGTCCGGAGGAGTCGGCCTTCAGCGTCCTGACGGACAGGTACTCCAGAATCCGGTCCTTCACCTTCTCGAGGTCGTAGTGGTCCTCGTCGAGGACCTTTCTGGCAT
>JBFIUJ010000215.1:0-5554 GCA_041607595.1 Gemmatimonadales bacterium
GCGGACAGAACGGCATCGGACTGATCGGGGCCCGCGGAACCTACCTGGCGGACAACGATGTCTCGTCCAACACGGGGTGGGGCATTCACCTCTGGGCTTCGTCCCACAACGTGATCGTCCGCAATCGGGCCAACCACAACGTTCGCTGCGAGACGCCCGCCTACAGCCGCGGCTGCGATTCCGCGGCGATCCTCCTCCGCCACGAGAGCGACTCCAACGTGGTCGCCGACAACGACCTGACCCATTCGGGCGACGGCTTCTTCCTCAGCGGTCACCGCCCGCTGGTGCGGCCGTCGGTCGGCAACCTCGTGCTCCGGAACGATGCCTCCTTCGCCAGGCACAATGCGTTCGAGTCCACCTTCAGCTGGGGCAACACCTTCCTGGAGAACCGTGCCGACAGCTCCCGCTACGGATTCTGGCTCGGCTATTCCACGGGAACGGTCGTTCGTGGCAACACGGTGATCGGCTCCCGCATCGCCGGCATCGCGATCGAGCACGGCAGCAGCAACACGCTGGCGGGCAACGTGGTCATCGGAGGGCAGGTCGGGATTCAGCTCTTCGCCCGGCAGGAGGCCGACGAGCCGAGTCGCGGCTACGCCGTGGACGACAACGTCCTGGCCGATCTCGAGCGCGGCCTCGTCCTGGAGAAGACCACCCAGGTCCGCATTCGCGGCAATCTGTTCGATGGGGTCGGGGAGGGATTGGTGGTGGACGAGTCGGGCGCCGACGCCATGGTGCACGGAAACGTCTTCCTCCGGGTGCGGCGGTGGTTCATCGCCGCAGTGGAGCTGAACGCCGGGGGCAACTACTGGGGGACGGGCACCGTCGAGGAGACGGCGGGCCTGGTCAAGGGGCGGGTGACCCTGACCCCCTGGCGCCCCGCGGCGGAGGCGGGGTACTGACCGACGAGCGGCGGTCCTGCCCGGCGAGCCCGGGTTCTCTCGGCTGCGCCGGGGGCAGGAGGAAGATCTCCGCGGCGGCCGCGTGCAGGTCCCGCAGATTGAACGGCTTCGGGATCACTCGGAATTGCTCCAGGGCGTGCAGGTCATCGCTGTTGCGCGCCCCCTCCCGTGAGGACACCACGATCCGGCCTCGGAGGTCCGCGCGTTCGGCCACGAGGGCCTGGACGAACCGCCGCCGCCGCACCGTGGCCCGCGCGTCCGCCACCACCAGGTCGTAGTCCCGGCTGAGCGCGAGGTCGAGACCCTGCTCCCCGGTCCGGACGACGTCGAGCAGGTGGCCGTCCGGCCCGAACAGGGCCAACAGGATCCGGTGCACGCTCGGATCCTCGTCGACGACCAGGATCCGGCGCACGGGCCCGGTGGCCCCAGGCCGATCCTCGACATCGCGCTCGGGTTCATGGGTCTCGATCGCCGGCAGCTGCACGGTGAAGGCGGCCCCGCCATCCGGGGCAGTCGCATAGGTGAGCCGCCCGCCGTGGGACTCCACGATGCCGTAGCTGATGGAGAGACCGAGCCCCGTGCCTTGCCCGGGGTCTTTGGTCGTGAAGAACGGCGTGAAGAGCTGCCCCGCCAGCTCCGCCGGCACGCCCGGTCCCGAATCCACCACTCGCATCACGATGTGCCCGTCCGCCCTCGTCACTTCGATCAGGATGCGCCGGCGGGCATCGTCGGGCAGGTGGCTCAGCGCCTGGACCGCGTTGGTCAGGAGGTTCAGCAGGACCTGCTGGAGCTCGTACCGGTCTCCCAGCACCACCGCGGGTTCGGGAAGGATCCGCCGCTCGAGCTCGATGCTCCGGAGCTTGAGCTCGTAGGAGATGAGCAGCGCCGTCCGGGCCACCACGTCCTTGAGGTCCACGCTGCTCTTCTCGGGCACGCCCTTCCGCGCGAACGTCAACAGGTTGCGTACGATGCGGCCGGCGCGCTCGGCCTGGTCGTGCATGACGCGCAGATGCTCGCGGCTCGGCTCGAGGAGGCCGCCCTGCTCCAAGAGCAGCTCCGCGAGTCCCGCGATGGAGGTCAGCGGATTGTTGAGCTCGTGGGCCACGCCGGAGACGAGCTGGCCGACCACCGCCATCTTCTCGTTCTGGATCAGCTGGGCTTCGATCGCCTGCTGCTCGGTCACGTCCTCCACCAGCACGACCACGGACACCGCGCCCTCCCGCTCCGGGGGGAAGCGGGCGGCCGCGAGCCGGAGGGTTCGCCCGAGCTTTTCCGATCGGACGGTCAGGGCCGGTCGGGACTCGCCCCGGCGGCTGGCCTCGAGCAGGTCCTCCACCGAGGCCGGGGCCTGGAAGAGCAGCTGGGAGAACGGCTCGTTGATCAGCGTGGGCTCGCTCACCCCCAAGAGGATCGCCAGCGCTCGGTTGGCCCGGCGGATCCGACCGTCGTCGCCGACCACCGCGATGCCTTCCGACAGCGCGTCGAAGGTGGTTTCCCACTCCTCCTTGCCCTGCCGGAACATCTCCACGAACCGGCTGTTGGTCAGCACGACGGCGGCCTGGGTGGCCACCGTGGAGAGGAGCCAGAGGTCCTCGGTGGTGAATGGGCCGTCGCGGCGGTCGACCACCGCGAGCGCGCCGAGCGTGAGGCCGTGGGCCTTGAGCGGGGCGACCGCGGCCGATCGCACCTCGACGTCGGCCATGAGTCGTGCCGGGGACGCCTCGCCCGCGTGGGCCAGCTCGATCCGCTCCCGACCCATGGCCTGGAGGAGTAGGGTGGATTCGTCGGGGGGAATCTCTCGGCCGAGCAGCTCCCGGAGGGAGCCCTCCGCGGCCGCGACGTGGAGCTGGCCCCGGCGCTCATCCGCCAGCGCGACGAGCGCACCGTCGGCCTGAAGGAACCGCGCGGCGTAGCGCGCGACCTGCTCGATGATCCGCTCCTGCTCGAGCGACTCGGAGAGCACGTACCCCAGCTCCTGCAGCGAGAAGATCTCGTTGATCCGCCGGTCGAGCTGCCGGGCGAGCTCGCCTCGCTCACGTTGAGCACGCTCCAGACGAGGGCCGAGCAAATCCCGCTGGGCCGCGGTCTCGCGCAGGGCCCGATCCCGGGTCCGGACGAAGGCAACCACCGCGATCGCCACCGCCAGCGCCGCAAGGGCCACGAGGGGCCGGATGGCGATGGTGGCGGAGAAGGCCAGCAGGGCCGTGGCGAGCACGTGCGGCGCGAGCAGGTGCCCGGCCCACCTCGGGCGCCAGGCGACCATCCCCGCGGCGAGGGCCCCGTAGGCCGCCAGGGTCGCGGCGACCGCACGGGGCAGTCCGCCCGCGCCCAGGGCCAGGAGCCCCACGCCCAGGAACGCCACTCCCGGGAGAACGGCGGGCCAGGGAGGGGCGAGCGGTCTCAGCGGGGCGGCTCCGGGCGGCCCCGGCTGGCGACCCGCTCGGTCACGTGGGCTTCGGGAGGGGCATTGGGCTTCACCCGCACCGACTTGGCGGGGATGCCCACGTTGACGTGGAACGGGCGGACGTCCTTGGTCGCCACCGCATTGGCGCCGACCATCCCATTCTGACCGACGCGAACGCCGGCCAGGATCGTGGCGTGGTAGGTCACGCGGACGTCGTCCTCGAGGACGGTCACTTCGTTGGTGACGTCCTTCTGATCCACGATGCTATGGGTGTGGCTGTACACGTTGGCGTAATCCGCGATGCTGACCCGATTGCCGAGCACGATCCCGGCGCGGTCGTCCAGCAGGACGTGGCGGTGGACGACCACGTCGTCTCCGACCTCCATGTTGTAGCCGAACGAGAACTCGACGAACTGGAAGCACTTGAAGTTGCGCCCACAGCGGCGGAAGATGTGGCCGGCCAGCATCCGGCGCAGGCGGACGCCGAGATGCACGTGCCCGCCGCCGAGCGGTGAGCGGTCGAAGCTCTGCCAGAGCCAGAGGAGGGGCTTGACCCTGGCGTACCGCGCCGGGTCCACGTCGGAGTAGTACTCCGGCTCCAGGGTGACGTTGCGCGGATCGAGGGCCAGCAGCATCGCGCGTGAGGCGAGCGGGAGGCCTGGATCCTGAACCGCCTCCTCGTAGTCGGTGACCCCGGGGCAGTAGAGGCCGAAGAGAACGTCCCGCGTGAGGCGGGACCAATCGGCATCGGGCTCGGCCAGGCGCTCGGTCAGCTCGCCCAGCCACGCCGTGTACAGCGCCTCGGTCGCGGCGCCGAGCGCCACGTCTCGCAGGGGCAAGTAGGGCATAGAATCTCCTGGTTCGAGGAGTCTATCGGGTTGCCCCTCCCAGCACAAACGCCGGTGGGTGGCGCGCTTGACGCCCCGGACAAACGGGAATACTCTTGTAGGTCTTTAGCTGATACCAATTCTCAACTGATATTCATTCTCGCCCATCCATTGCTCCTCCTCCAGACCGTCGCCGCCCTGATCAGCTACCCTCCCGCCGGCCCCCTCCCGGGCTGGCTGGAGCGAGAGGCCTTCCTCATGGGCACCACCCTCCGCATCGTGGCCGAGCTGCCCGACTCCGCGAGCGGTGCCCCGACCCTCGAGCCGGCCTTCGACTCGGTGCGCCGGCTGGAGGCGAGCCTCAGCACGTGGCGCGAAGACAGCGACCTCGCCCTCCTCAACCGGTCCCCCGTGGGACATCCCCGGGCCATCCCGCCTGCCGTATACCACCTGCTGGGCGAGGTGCGCCGGTGGACCGAGCGGACCGGAGGGGCCTTCGATCCCGCCGTCGGCGCCCTGGTCGACGCCTGGGATCTCCGGGGCACCGGTCGCCACCCGAGTCCTGAGGCGCTGGAGCGGGCCCGGCGGGCCAGCGGGCTCACCCGGTTCGCCTGGGACGACCCGACCGCCACGGTGGCCCGGCGGGAGGCGGAGGCGTGGCTCGATTCGGGAGGCTTCGGCAAGGGCGCCGCACTTCGCCTCGTCCGCGATGCGCTCCGCGCCGCCGGGATCCCGCGGGCATTCGCGGACTTCGGGGGGCAGTGGCTGGCCATCGGAGGCCGGTCCGACGAGAACCCCTGGCCGGTCGCGGTGGCCCACCCCGCTCGCCGGGACAAGGCGGTGGCATGGGTGGGCCTGCGGGACGCCTCGATCGCGACCTCCGGCCAATCCGAGCGCTCGGTCCGGGTCGGGGACACCCGGCTCGGCCACATCCTGGATCCGCGGACCGGCCGGCCGGTCTCGGCCTGGGGAAGCGTCACGGTCCTGGCGCAGGACCCCCTCGCGGCCGACGTGCTTGCGACCGCGCTCTTCGTGCTCGGCCCGGCGGAGGGACTCCGCTGGGCGGAGGCCAACGACGTCGCCGCCCTGTTTCTCGTCGCTCGGGATGGGCGTCTCGAGCGGCGCGCCTCGCGCCTCATGCGGGGCCATCTGCTGGATGATCCGACTTCGGGCAAGGAGTGATTCGCGTGCAGCGGTCATGGCGTAGGGTCCTGGTGACTTCGTCGGCGCTCGTGTTGGTGGCGGGCACCGCCTCCGCGCAGGAGCGAGACTCGACGGCGATCGCGCGGCTCACCGCGCAGGTTGAGGCGATCACGCGTGAGCTCGAGGCCCTGCGGCTCGGGCGGGAGCTCACGGTAGAGGCGGATTCCGCGGTGGCGGGATTCGGGCCCGCCGCCTCGAAGGTCTACCGCACGCCCCGC
>JBFIUJ010000216.1:0-5536 GCA_041607595.1 Gemmatimonadales bacterium
CACCCCCACCGCCGCTCGCGCCGCGCCTTCCCGCCGCGCGGCCTTGCTCGGCCGGTGCGCGTCCCACCAGCGCCGCGCGCGCTCCGGCGTCCACTCGGCTTCGAGACCGAGCCCGTCCAGGCGCTGGGAGAGGAGGTCGGCGGACGCCGGCCGTCGATCCGGCTCCTTTTCCAGGCAGTCCAGGACGACCTCTTCCAGGGCCGGGGGAATGGCCACCTCGCTCACGGCCGAGGGGCGGGCCGGGCGGTCCCGCACGTGCTGCATGACCGTCTCCAGCGCCGTCCGGCCCTCGAAGACCAGCCGGCCGGTGAGGAGCCAGTAGGCGAGACAGCCCACCGCGTAGAGGTCGGCTCGGCCGTCGATCGGCTCGCCGGTGGCCTGTTCCGGCGCCATGTAGGCCGGGGTGCCGCCGACCCGATGCTCGGCGGTGAGCGACACGGATTCCCCGTCCTCCGCCTCCCGGCGGGACTTCACCATCCCGAAGTCCAGCACCTTCACGAGATCGAGCCGGCGGCCGTAGCGGCAGGCGAACACGTTGGCCGGCTTGACGTCGCGGTGCACGAGGTCGTGATCGTGCGCCTCGGCCAGGGAATCGCACACCTGCCGGAGAAAGTGCACCACCCGCTCCGGCGGGAGCGGGCCGAAGCGGCTCACCATCGTGTTCAGGTCGAACCCGTCCAAGAGCTCCATCACGTAGTAGAAGGTCGCGTCCTCGGCCACGCCGAAGTCGTACAGCTCGACGGTGTGGGGCGAGCGCAGCGACGCGGTGGCCTGGGCCTCCCGCTCGAACCGCCGGACCAGGGTGTCCCGCTCCGCGGCGCCCTCCACCCGGACGAGCTTGATCGCGGCCGGGCGCGCCAGGAAGCGGTGCTGGGCGCACCACACCTCCCCCATGCCGCCCTCGCCGAGCGGCTCCACCAGCCGGTAGCTGCCGAGCTCACGCGCCTTCCCTACCTCCGCGCCAAGTCGATACACCACTCTGGCCCCGGCGTAGGCCATCCCGGTCACGATGAGATAGGGGAAGACCAGCGAGAAGAAGAGCTCCTCGGGCGAGCCCTGGACGGTGTTGGATCCGAGTGCCGAGTTGAGCGCGAACACCAGGGGCGGGGCGCTGGCCGAGGCCGCAGCCGCCAGGAGCGCGCGCCGGGGCCTGGTCGGGACGGCGACGGTGAACAGCAGCATCCACACCGCCACCCAGGAGAGGCCGAAGCCCCCGAAGCCGGCGTCGTGGTAGGTGATGGACCCGGAGATGTCGTGGTACTCGGCCGCGGCGATGCCGAAGCTCGCCACCACCTCGAACCCGAGCCCGAGCGCCATCACCCGGGCCGGACCGAGGCCCCGGTGGAAGGTGAGGCCCAGCATGACGAGGGCGACGGCGATCGAGATGGTCCCCGGCAGCCAGTGGCTCGGAGCCGAGAAGAAGACGGTCCGGCACGCGGCGCAGATCAGCTGGGGGAAGAACCCGGCGAAGAAGAAGGCCCCGATGTAGAGGAGCACCACGGCCCGCAGCCGGGCCACGGACTCGCTCAGCAGCTCGGGGGGGAGCTCGCCGGGCCCGGTCGTCCGGGCGCGGATCGGCTGGGGTCTGAGGACTCCGGATTCGGTGGGGGGTCGGATCATGGCTCGAAGATAGGGCGCCGCGCCCCGGCGGCCACCCCGGGGCGACGACGACCGCTAGAGCGGGTAGTGCAGCGTGGCCCCGAGGACGGTGACCAGGATCAGCACCACCGGAGCCAGGATCAGGAACACGGTGAAGGTGGTGCCCATGATGTCCCGCGCCCGAAGGCCCAGCATCGCGAGCACCGGCAGCATCCAGAACGGCTGGATGAGGTTGGCCAGCGCCTCGCCCAGGTCGTACACCGCCACCATCCACCCCAGATGCACCTGGAGGTCGTGCGCGGCCTGCATCACGTAGGGCGCCTCGATGATCCACTTGCTGCCGCCCGAGGGGACGAAGACCCCGAGCACCGCGCTGTAGGCCGCGATCAGGGCCGGGAAGGTCTCGGGCGTCGCGAGGCGGGTGAAGATCCCGGCCAGGTGCTCGTTGACCTTGGTCTCGGCGATGATCGAGGCGATCCCGGCGTAGAAGGGGAACTGGAGGATGATCCCCCAGACCGCCGGCGTCGCGTCGCGGAAGGCGCGGATGAGCCGGGCCGGGGTCCAGTGGAGGGCGAAGCCCAGCGTCAGGAAGAACAGGTTGATCGTGTTGAGCGTGATCGCCGCGGTGACGCTCGGGGCGCGGGCAATCGCGAGCGCCAGGTAGACGCCGGCGATCGCGACCACCAGGAGGTTGAACCAGGGCTGGTGCTCGAGCCACTCGCCCGGGGTCCGCGGCCCGTCCTGCTCCGGCGGACGATCCTCCTCCAGCGCGATGCCGAGGTCCCGCGCGGTGCGGACCCGGGCGCCGGTGGGCGCGAGGAACCACATCGCCGTGGCCACCACCACGATCTCGATGCCCACCGAGAGGAGCGACTGCCAGAGGAAGATGGTGTCGGAGAGCGGGAGGATCCCGCCCGGGATCTCGGCGGTGCCGGGCCCGCCGCCGGTCGCGACGATCTCCCGGATCGACTCCTGGAGCATGCCGGGCGTCGCCATCTGGAGCGCCGCCGAGCCGCTCAGCCCCTGGGCCCAGACGCTGCCGAGGCCGAGGAGGGTCGTGGCCGCGAGGGTGCGGTAGTCCACGTCCGGCAGCTTCCGCGCGATCGCCCGGACGAGCACGGCGGAGAAGATGAGCCCGAACCCCCAGTTGAACCACGACGTCACCATCGACACCACCGCCACGAACACGATCGCCGCACGGCCCGAGCGCGGCACGCCCGCGAGGCGGTCCACCGCCCGCCGAACCGGCGTCGCGGTCGCCACCACGGTGCCGGTGATCACGATCATCGCCATCTGCAGGGTGAAGGGGACGAGCGTCCAGAAGCCGTCGCCCCAGATCGTGACGATGTGGCCGGGCGAGGCGCCCCCCACCGTGAGGCCGGCCGCCACCGCGATCACGGTGGCGACCAGCGCGAAGATGAAGGCGTCCGGGATCCAGCGTTCGGAGAGATCGGTGAGCCGGATGGCGACGCGGGCCAGCATGGAGGACGGGGGCTTGTCCGGAGTCGACATGGGCAGAAGTATACGGGGGTCCGGGCCACCCCGCCCCGGGCCGCCGACACCCTTCCCCCACGCGGAACCCTCCCATGGACGACGAGCGCCGGCTCCTCCGCCATTTCCTGGCCGCGCTGGCCTATCGGACCCAGAAGGCGCTGCGCGGCGCGCCGGACGACTTCGGCGGGTTCCGCGCCTTGCCCGGCCTCCGTACACCGAGCGAGCTCCTTCGACACATGACCAGCGTGCTGGGCTACGCCCGGACCCACTTCGAGGGCGGCACCTATCGCCCCGATCGGCTGCCCTCGCTGCAGGAGGAGATCGACCGCTTCCACGCGATGCTGGCCGACCTGGCGCGCCACCTCGAGGCCGGCACCCCGCTGCGGGATGCCACCTGGGAGCGGCTGCTGCAGGGTCCCTTCAGCGACGCGATGACCCATGCGGGCCAGCTCGCCATGCTGCGGCGACTGGCGGGCGCGCCGGTGCCGCCGGAAAACTTCATCGTGGCGGCCATCGATCCCGACAATCTGGGCCGCAACCAGCCGGAGCCGGTGAGCCCGGACAAGCAGTGGCGCCCGGCGGAGGAGGAGGGGTGACCCGCCCGCGCGTCAAGATCTGCTGCATCGCCTCGGCCGAGGAGGCGGCGCTGGCCGTGCGCCACGGGGCCGCCGCGCTGGGACTCGTGTCCGCCATGCCCAGCGGGCCCGGGGTCATCCCCGAGGAGCGGATCGCGGCCATCGCGGCCCGGGTGCCTCCCGGGGTCACCGCCGTGCTGCTCACGAGCCTCACCGACCCCGGCGCCATCGTGACGCAGCAGCGCCGCTGCCGCGCCGGCGCGCTCCAGCTCTGCGACCGGCTCCCGCCCGGCGGCCACCGCGTGCTGCGCCGCGAGCTGCCGGGCATCGCGCTGATGCAGGTGGTGCACGTCGCGGGGCACGAGGCGGTGGACGAGGCACTGGAGGCGGCGGGCGACGTGGACGCGCTCCTGCTGGATTCCGGCGACCCCGCGCTCGCGGTCAAGGAGCTGGGCGGCACCGGACGCACCCACGACTGGTCGGTGAGCCGCACGATCGTCCAACAGAGCGCGGTTCCGGTCTACCTCGCGGGCGGCCTCGGCCGCGACAACATCGGGGAGGCCGTCCGGGCGGTCGGGCCGTTCGGAGTGGACCTTTGCACCGGGGTCCGCACCGGGGGTGCGCTCGACCCCGCGAAGCTCGCCGACTTCTTCGCGGCCCTCCAGGCCGCCGCACCGGGGGAGGCGGCATGAGCCGAGAGTGGTACCGCGACGATGCCCTGTGGGAGGATGCCTATCCCTACATGTTCCCCGAGGAGCGGATCGCCCAGGGGGGGGAGGAGATCGACCAGGTGGTCGCGCTGGCCGGGGTCTCCCGCGGAGCGGCGCTCGATCTCTGCTGCGGTCCGGGCCGGCACGCGATCCCCCTCGCCCGGCGCGGCTTTCGGGTGACCGCCGTGGATCGGAGCCCGTTCCTGCTCGCCAAGGCCCGGACCCGAGCCGCCGACGAGCGGATCGCCGCGATCGAGTGGGTCGAGGCCGACATGCGGGAGTTCGGCCGTCCGGGCGCGTACGATCTCGCGATCTCCCTCTACACCTCGTTCGGGTACTTCGAGGCTCCGGCGGACAACGTCCGGGTGTTGGTGCAGGTGCGCCGGAGCCTGCGGCCCGGGGGCGCCCTGGTGCTGGACCTGATGGGTAAGGAGATCATCGCCCGCAAGTACGAGCCGACCGACTCGACGGAGAGCGCGGCGGGAGGCCTGGTGATCCGACGGCGCCGGGTGGTCCGCGACTGGGCGGCGATGGAGAACGAGTGGATCCTCCTCCGCCCGGACGGCCAGCGCCGAATCCACTTCTTCCACTGGATCTACTCCGGTCAGGAACTGCGCGACCTCTTGCTCGACGCGGGCTTCGACGCGGTGGAGCTCTTCGGCAACCTGGCCGGCGCCGAGTACGGCCCGGAGGCACAGCGCCTGGTGGCGGTCGCCAGGGCGGCCGTCCGGTGACGGCCCCGGGCCCGCCCGCGCTCGTCGACTGCCACTTCCACGTCGGGCTCCGGGGCGACCGGTGGCCCGAATGGGGCGGCTTCTCCGACGCCTTCCTCCGGGAGCGGGCCTTCCGCGTGTTCCGCCGGTATGCCGGCATCGGCCCGGACGAGGTGCGGGACGAGATCCTGCTCGCCCGCACCCGGGAGACCATCGAGGGCTCGGGGATGGACGCCGTCGTGTGCCTGGCGCTCGATCCCGCCCACCGGGAGGACGGCACCCCCTACCCCACCGGGCCGGGCGGCGAGGTCCACATGTGGGTCGCCACCGACTACGTCTTCCACCTGCGGGAGACGATCGGTCCCCGGGTGCTGGTCGGCGCGTCCGTTCATCCCTACGATCCCCGGTTCGAGCCGCGGCTCCGAGACGCGGCCGAGCGCGGCGC
>JBFIUJ010000217.1:0-5516 GCA_041607595.1 Gemmatimonadales bacterium
CGCCGCCCGCATGCCAGGCCTGACGCCGAGTGCCAGGCTGGCGCTGACGATGGCCCTCGCGGTGTATGGGCTCGTCATCCTGCGCGATCCGTCGACGTACCGCTTCCTGGACCACGTGGATCTGGCCATCCACGAGGCCGGACACCTGTTCTTCGGCCCGTTCGGCGAGTTCGTCGGGTTCCTCGGCGGCACCCTGCTGCAGCTCGTCGTGCCGGCCACGTTCGTCGGCTACTTCATGCGTCAGCGGAACCGCTACGCCGCGTCGGTCCTCCTCTGGTGGGTGGCGCAGAACCTCTGGAACATCTCGGTCTACGTGAAGGACGCGCGGGCGGAGGAGCTGCCGCTCCTCGGCGGCGGCGAGCACGACTGGGCGTATCTGCTCGGCTCCCTCGGCCTGCTCCAGCACGATCAGGCCATCGGTCGGGGCTTCGTGGTGGCGGGTCTGGTGTGCTTCGCGGTGTCCATCGGGTGGGGACTGTCGAACCTCCGGTCGCAGCCGGGCGAGGAGGGAGGGCCGACGGGCCCGGCGCCTCGTGAAGGGGGCGCGACGCTCCGTTGACGCTGTAAGGGCGCATTGCCGGAATGCCGATGGCTCGTCGTCGTTCGTCGGACAACCTGGGGAGGGTCTATGATCGGATGCCGGAGCGTGGGCGCGTGGGTCCTGCTGAGCCTCCTGGCGGCTCCCGGGCTCGCGCAGCAGGCTGGACAGGGCCCGAGCGATTTCACCGATCCCGCCCAGGTCGTCGCGGCCGTGTTCCACGCCGCGCGGACCGGCGACGCGTCCCGACTCCCGGATCTCTGCCCGCCCGAGGGCGGCAACGACGGAGATACCCGCCAGGTCTGTCGGATGACGCCGGGTCACGAGGAATGGAGCGAGTTCGTCGCGTGGTTCATCACGGGTCGGATCACGGGTGCCGCGACCATCACGGAGGATCGGGCGACGGTCCCGTTCACCTTCGGACCCGAAGGCACCCGCGCGGAGCTGATGAACCTGGTGCGCATCCGCGGCAGGTGGTACTTGTCGAGCTTCTAGCCGAAGGTCCCGGACCGAGGGCCGTCGGCTATCTTCCCACAATGCCCACCGACCCTTCCCGCCCGAGCCCATCGGGCCCTGCGGCGCTCCGGCCCACCGATGACGACGCGCTCCGGACGCGCCTCGCGGCGCTCTGCGCCGAGGGGTGGAGGCTCTGGGAGCGGTTCTCGGCGGACGAGGTGGAGCGGCCCTTCCACCCGTTCGTCGCCGCGGACTACGAGGCGGTCGGGCAGGCGCTGTGGCCCCATCGGGGGCGCGGGCTCCGCTTCCTCGAGTGGGGCTCCGCCACCGGGGTCATCACGGTCATGGCCGACCTGCTCGGCTTCGAGGCGCACGGGATCGAGCTGGACGAGCGCCTCGTGGCCGAGGCGCGCGACCTCGCGGTGCGGTTCGGCTCCAACGCGCGCTTCGTCTCCGGGAGCTTCCTCCCCAAGGGCTACCGATGGCGGGGCCGCGACGGCGACGCGCGGACCGGCACCGTCGGCAGCGGCCCCTCGGGCTACCTCGTGCTCGGCCGCTCGCTCGATGAGTTCGACGTCGTCTTCGGGTATCCGTGGGATGGGGAGGAGCCGCTGATGCTCGACCTGATGGCGGATTACGGGCGACCGGACGCGCTGCTCCTGCTGAACAGCTGCACCACCGGTATCGTCGCGTATCGCGGAGGCCGCCCCCTCCCCGGCGACGCCCACCGGCTCCGCGGGGAGGCCCCGGCCGGTTCCGGCGACTCGGCCTCTGACACCTAGGCCGCTCGGGCGGACGGTGAAGGACGCCACGGAGCAGAGTAGGCATTACCGTGGCGCCAGGAGTCCCTTCGTTGGCCGGCCGCAGACCTTCCCAGTCGTCCGATTAAGGAGCATCCATCATGACCCCCTCGACGCCCCTACCGGCGGACCCCGCGGCCCGCGGGCCGGTCCGCTTCTTGATCTTCTCCGCGTCGCTGCGGGCGGCGTCGCTCAACACCCGGCTCGCGCGATTGGCGGCCCGCGTCGTCGAGGCCCACGGCGGCACGGTGGACGTGGCCACGATGGCCGACTTCGATTGCCCGTCGTACAGCCAGGATGCGCAGGCGGGCGACGGCTTCCCGACCGGCGCCGCCGAGCTCAAGCGGCGTCTCGGGGCCACCGACGCTTTCGTCATCGCGTCGCCCGAGTACAACGTGTCCATGCCGGGACACCTCAAGAACGCGATCGACTGGGCGTCGCGATATCGGCCGCAGCCGTTCCACGGCCGGCACGGGCTCCTCGTCTCGGCCTCTCCCTCGATGGCGGGCGGGAACCGGGCCCTGTGGTCGCTCCGCATCCCGCTGGAGCACTTGGGGGCGCGGCTGTACCCGGACATGTTCTCGCTCGCGCAGGCGCACCAGGCGTTCGACCCCGACGGCGGCCTCGCGAACCCACAGCTCGGCGAGCGCTTCGAGAGCACGATCGTCGGCTTCATGGACCTGGTCGAGGCGGCCAAGCACTACCCGTGCGCCAAGAAGGCCTGGGTCGAGTTCCTGGGCGAGCTGCCGGACCCGGTGATCGATCGGGTTGAGTAGGAGCAGGGCGTACGCCCCCAGGGTCGGTGGCGGTCGCGGCCCATGCTTGCGGCGGCTCGAGAGTCTGGACACGAGGCCACCGGGATGACCTGACCTCGAAACCTCGCTCGGGCGCGGTCGTATGGCCCGGGACGCAGCATCCACGTGAACAGGAGCCCTCGGTGCGGAGACCGTGTTCCCACGTTGCCCCGGCCCTCCCGGCAGCGGTGGCCCTGCTGCTGGCCATCGCGCCTGCGGGGCAGGCCGCCGCCCAATCCCCAGGCGGCGCCGGCGTCCCGGCGCTCCTGCCTCCGGGCCGGCTGATCGACATCGGCGGCTATCACCTCCACCTGCACTGCACGGGCACGCGATCCCCGGGGCGGCCCATGGTCGTGCTCAGCGCCGGGGCGGGGGACTTCGCCGTGGACTGGGGGCTGGTCCAGCCCGCCGTGGCGGAGTCGGCTCGGGTGTGCTCCTACGACCGGGCGGGCGCCGGGTACAGCGATCCCGGCCCGGAGCCCCGGACGCTCCGCCAGGAAGCCGCAGAGCTTCGCCAGCTGCTCGAGCGCGCCGGCGAGGCCCCGCCCTACGTCCTGGTGGGACACTCGGTGGGGGGACTGGTGATGAGGATCCTCCAGGACGAGGCTCCGGACCGCGTGGTGGGCATGGTCTTGGTGGATCCGACCCATGAGGACGTGCGCCTGGGCTATCGAGGCGAGCTGGTCCGGCTCCGGACGCTCGCGGCCGGGCGTCAGATCCCCAGGGCCCGTGCGCTCGACGCGAGCCCGCCGAAGCGGGCCACCGGATCGGACCTCGAGGCGTGCCGAGCCCAGGCGGCGGCGGCTGCCGTGGATGGGCCGTTCGCCAAGCTGCCGGAACAGGACCGGCGCAACCGCGAGTGGGCCCTCCGGCACCCGGCCTGCCTCGCGGGCCAGGAGGACTACCTACCGGACGAGCTGGCCGCGATCCACGCGCGCCGGCGCGACCATCCCCGGCCGCTCGGTGAGCTCCCCCTGATCGTCGTCGCCGCGGTGCCGGGCGGCGCGCCGCCCGGACTCTCGCTGGAGGAGTGGCGGCGCGAGAAGGCGGACCACATGCGCGATCTCGCGGGCCTCTCGGCCCGCGGCCGGGTCGTCACCGAGACGGCGAGCGGCCACCACATCCATCTCGACGCGCCGCTCGCGGTGATCCGCGCGATTCGCGACGTGCTGCACGAGGCCGGCCCCCGCTGACCGGACCCCCCGACCCGCAGACGCCCCCCACCACGCCCCCGGCGGACCGGCCGATGGCCGCCGTCGTGACGCGGCGGCTCGCCGCCGCCGCCGAGCGCGTGTGGGGCGTGATGGGCACCCCGGGCGCGCTGGCACGGTACCATCCGTTCTGCTCGGACAATCCGGTCACGGCCTGGCCCGGCGTCGGGGCGCGGGACACGATCCACTATCGGAGCGGATTGGTACTCCACCGGCGGTTCACGGCCTGGGACCAGGGACACTCGTACGAGCTCGAGATCGGCAACGAGGAGTGGCCGTCGAGCCGGGTCCGGTGGGAGCTCGAGGCCATCGGGCCGGAGGAGACCGCGCTCACCATCAGCATCTGGCCGAGCGCGTTCGCCGGCTACCCGGCCGCCCTGCGCTGGGCCCTGCTTCGCTGGTACCTGATCCCGCTGCTCCGCCGGTACCTCGATGCGGTGCTCCGAGGGCTCGACTACCACTTGACCACCGGGCGGGACGTCGCGCCGAGCCAGTTCGGGCGGGTATGGCTCTTCTCGCACGGTCCCCGGCGTCCGGCCTAGACGACCAGGCCGCGCCGATGCGGTCCAGCCTGGAAGGGCTGGGGTGCGCCACATCGCGAGGGGACCCCGCTCCGGCGCTCGCGAGGCCAGCCGCGAGGTCCTTCATCTCCACCCAGGCGCCCGGGCGCCAACCAGCCCGCCGGGATCGCCTCGGGCCGACGCTGGCCGGCGGCCCGCCGGAGCTCGAGGTGGGGCGAAGTGGCCCTCCGCGGGCCCTGGCGATCCTCTCTCCCGACACCGACATCCGCCAGCTCCATTGACGTCGCCGATCGTGCGATCGGCGATATCAGCCAATACCACAGCGACTTAGGGCACTGCACGATACGGCGGAGGCGATCGACAGTAGTACGCCACCGAACGGCACGCTGGTTGCGCTAGGCAGCGTGGGGAATGTCGGAGTGCTCAGGCGGATCACTATGGGAATGCTGCCCATGCAAGATGTCACGGCTTCACTGAAGCCCGGGCGAGCGGCCGGGAGCGGTCACCGCTGGCTCGGCGGCTCGCTCCGCTTCGCCCTGCTCGGTCTTCTGTCGGTCGTCATCGGCTGCGGCCAGTCCACGCCGACCATGCCGGACTCGGCGACCTCGCCGGGTATCGAGGCGAGGCGCGGTCGGGTACCGAGCTCGACCGACCTGAAGGCCATCGAGGAGGCCGAAAAGGCCCGGATCGACCGGGCCAAGCAGGCCAGCCAGGCGACCTACGATTCGCTGAAGGTGGTCTGGCAGCGGTTCCTCGACGGTGGGGCACGCCTGGATGGGGCCTTCGTCGTGTGCGACCCGCTGCAGTACGTGGGCACCGTGAAGATCGTGGGGTCGGAAGGGGCCGACATCGACTTCGGGCCGCACAAGCTGAGCATCCCGCGGGGCGCGCTCGCGGCGCCCACGGTGATCACCGCCGAGGCGCTGGTGTCGCTCACGGTCGAGGCCAAGTTCTCGCCGCACGGAACGACGTTCGCCGTTCCTCCGAAGCTGCGGCTCAGCTACAAGCACTGCTACGTGTCGAGCGCGTTCGCGACCCGGAGCATCGTCTACGTCACGCCCGAGCTCCAGATCCTCGAGTGGCTGGCCTCCGTGGACCAGGGGGATGCACAGGTCGTCCTCGCCGACCTCTGGCACTTCTCGAAATACGCGGTCGCCTACAACCGTTGAGTCCCACCCGGGACTCCCCCAATCGAA
>JBFIUJ010000218.1:0-5442 GCA_041607595.1 Gemmatimonadales bacterium
GAGCTCGCGCGCGTCCACGTGGAGGGCGTCCACCTTGACGCTGAAGAGGTCGCGGATGATGCCGCGGGTGAGGGAGGTCTCCCGCTGGACGAGCGCCGGAGCACGGACGAATGTCTTCTTGCGGTTGATCTTCCGCCACACGGCGAGCAGGGACTCGATCTCCCGGCGGAAATGCTCTTCGGTGACACCCTCCGCCACCGTGCGGACGATCACCCCGCCGACGCCCTTCGGGAGGACCTTGGTGACCATGTCCCGCAGCCGAGCGCGCTGGTCCCGGCTCTCGATCTTCCGGCTCACCCCGACCCGCGAGGCGAACGGCATGAAGACCAGGAATCGTCCGGGGAGGGACACCTGGGCGGTGACCCGGCAGCCCTTGGTGCTGATGGGCTCCTTGGTCACCTGGACCAGGATGTTCTGGCCCTTCTTGAGGATGTCCTGAACGTTGGGCAGGGCCCGGCGCGGCTCGACCTCCCGCTGCTTGGGCTCGGGGGGCTCGTCCCGGCCGCGGCCGCGGCGGCGACGACGACGGCCGCGCCGGGCTCCGCCGCCCTCGCCCTTTCCGTTGGCCGCCTCGTCGTCCCCCCCCTCCGGGGCCTCGTCGGCGTCGTCCTCGTCCGGCTCGTCGTCCTCGTCCGGCTCGAGCAGGTCCGAGGCGTGGAGGAAGGCGCTCTTCTCGAGCCCGATGTCGACGAAGGCCGCCTGGATGCCCGGCAGGATCGCCTCGACCCGACCGAGGTAGATGTCACCGACGATGCGGCGATGATCGGTCCGGTCGTAGAGGAGCTCGACGAGGCGGTCGTCCTCGAGGATGGCCACGCGGGTCTCCCGGTGGCCGCCGTTGATCAGTATTTCGCGCTTCACAACGCTTACCCTCGGCCCGTGCGACGGCCCGGCGGGGGACGGAACCCGCCCCACCGAGTCGTTCACCGGCCAGCTGCATGTGGGGTGGTCGCCGCGATCGCACCGCGCGCCACCGAGCCAGGGTTGGCCCCACCCCACCCGCGTTCGCGGGGTCGGGTGGAACAGGATCCAAGGACATCACCCACTGCGGCCGGGGCGCCGTCGCCCCGGCCCAGAGCGCCCGGGTGGCACCGGAGCCGGCGCTCCGGACCCGGGCGGGTCCTGCCAGGCAGGGCCCGGCGCCGACCGCCGCCCCGCGATGCGGGAGGGCTCCGGACAGGGCACTGCGAACATCGTAGCCGGAAAACAGGCCGCCCGTCCCCGGCGTGCGTGGCCTGGGGGCGAGCGGGTCGGGCGAACGCCGCACACGGACAGCCATAGGGCTCCAATATGCGCGTCGACCGGGCGATCGGGCAATGCGCCCCGCCCAGCCGGGTCTAGTCGGCCACGTCCCCAAGGATGTGCCGGGCGATCACGATCCGCTGGATCTCGCTCGTGCCTTCGCCGATCTCGCACACCTTGGCGTCGCGCATCATCCGCTCGACCGGGTATTCCGTGGTGTAGCCGTAGCCGCCGAAGATCTGGACGGCCTTGGTGGTGGCGCGCATGGCCAGCTCGGAACAGAAGAGCTTGGCCATGGCCGCTTCCTTCTTGAAGGGCTTCCCCTGCTGCTTGAGCCAGGCCGCGTGATACAGCAGATGGGTGCCCGCCTCGATCTCCATGGCCATGTCGGCCAGCTGGAACGACACGCCCTGGAAGCTGCCGATCGGCCGGCCGAACTGCCGGCGTACCCCGGCGTACTCGAGGGCCAGGTCGTACGCGCCCTCGGCGATGCCGAGCGACAGCGCCGCGATCCCGATGCGCCCGGCGTCCAGGGTCTTGAGGAAGTTGACGAAGCCCTCCCCCGGCTTCCCCAGCATGTTCTCCTTCGGCACGATCGCGTCTTCGAAGATCAACTCGCGGGTATCGCTCGCCCGCCAGCCCATCTTGTCCTGCTTCGCGCCGGCCCGCACCCCTGGGGTCTTGGGCAGGTCGGGGGCGTGCCCCACGCCGACCTCGCGGCAGCGCGCGAGATCCACCGTGTCCTTGGTGACGATGAAGCTGGTGATGCCCCGCTTGCTCTGTCCGGGCTCGGTGCGCGCCGTGGCGCTGAAGATCTCGCCGACCCCGGCGTGGGTGATGAAGATCTTCGACCCATTGAGCACGTAGTGGTCGCCCTTGTCCACGGCCATCGTGGCGGTTCCGCCCGCGTCGCTTCCGGCGCCCGGCTCCGTAAGGCCGAACCCGCCCAGGACCTGCCCCGAGGCCAGCAGGGGCACGTAGCGGCGGCGCTGCTCCTCCGTGCCGAAGTCCATGATGGGAGACGTACCGAGGTTGGTGTGCGCGCTCACCGTGAGAGCGTGGCTTGCGTCCACCTTGGCCAGCTCATGGATGGCGATGTAATACGACAGCTGGTCCATTCCCGATCCGCCGTACTCGTCCGGCCAGGGCACGCCCAAGATGCCCAGCGCCCCCATCTTCTTGATGTTCTCCCAGGGGAACTCGGAGGCTTGATCCAGCTCCCGCGCCACGGGTGCCACGTCGGTCCGCGCAAACTCGCGAACCATCTCGCGCACCTGGTGATGGTGGTCGGTGAAGTAGAGGGCGTGATCCATGCGATCGATCCTACGCGATGTTTAAAGGAACGAGGGGCCTTGGCCGCGCGAAATATACACGCGTCCACCCCCATCGCGGCTCAACGGGCGGAGACGCGGTAGGCCGCAAGGATCTCTCGGACCCGGTCGAGCGGAATCGGCTCAACCGTCCGACCGCGCGCGGTGACGGCGGTGGCCATGAAGAGGGCGTTGTAGATCGCTTCCTCGGTCGCCTCGACCACGGCCTGATAGAGGCCGGAGGTCTGATCGTTGCCGACCTCGGCCGTCGCCAGACGGGCGGCGCCGGCCTCCCGCCGGACCTCGGCGGCCGTGGTGAACGCCAGCACGTAGTCGCCCGAGCCGTTCGAGGCGGAGGAGCCGGTGCGGGCCAGTCCCAGCATGCCCCGGGCGGCGAGGCGCCTCAGGTTCCGGTCCGAGAGCGGGGCGTCGGTGGCCACGACGATGATGACCGACCCATCGCCCCGCTCTGGTGCGACCGCGTCCCGGAAGGCGAAGCGACCGAGCTCCCGCCCGACCGGCGCCCCGAGCACCTGCAGGACGCCCCCGAAGTTGGCCTGTACCAGAACGCCGACCGTCCACCCGCCGAGCCGAGGCGGGATGACGCGCGAGGATGTGCCGATGCCTCCCTTCCACCCGAACGCGACGGTGCCCGTCCCCGCCCCGACGCTCCCCTCGGCCACGGGTCCTCCATCGGCGGCCTCCAGCGCGGCCCGGACGTGCTCCGAGCGGATCGGCCGGCTCCGGATGGCATTCAGCGTCCCGTCGTTGGTCTCCGCCACCACCGGGTTGATGGACCGGACGTCCTCCATCCCCGGGCGGGCCAGCATCCAGGCGACCAGCGCATCCGCGGCGTTCCAGACGCAGAGGGTGCACGTCAGGAGCACGGGGGTTTCCAGCTCACCCAGCTCGGCGAGCTGAGTCGCGCCGAGCAGCTTCCCGAATCCGTTGCCCACATGGAGAGCGGCCGGGACGCGTTGGCGGAAGAGGTCGCCGCCGTGCGGCAGGACGGCGGTCACTCCGGTGCGCACCGAATCTCCGACCACGACCGTCGCGTGGCCCACCCGGACGCCGGCGACGTCGGTGATGTCGTTTCGGGGTCCCGGCGCGAAGATGCCGGGTGCGACGCCGAGGTCGCGGGCCCGGGCCTGGGCTCCGGCGGGAGACGGGACGAGGAGGAACAGGCCGGCCAAGGCCGACAGCGTCGACCGCATGCGTGCTCCGGCGATGAGGGGGGGAATGGGGACCGGGCGTCAGTGGCGGGCGGGGAGATGATCGCAGACGCCGTCCCGCTGGCAGGTCGCCAGGAACTCGAATCCTTCGATGTCCATCACGCGCCACGTCGCTTCGGTCAGGTCGTCCCGACCGACCGGGACGACCACGCGCCAACTCTCCAAGTCGATCGCGAGCCACGCCCACCGGGAGGCCGTGACCGTGAACACGGTCCCCGGCCCGCGGACCTCGAGCCGAGACAGCTGCCGCCGATCGAGCGTGCGACGGCCCTGGAGGTCCACGACCGTCGCGTAGATCGTGTCGCGGACGAATACCACGCCGGTGACGTAGGGGGTGAGCCGCCGCAATTGGAGATCCAGGACGCGATCGCCGGTCACGATGGGCGTTTGCTGGTATGGCTCGTAGAGGGAATCGGGCGCGGTGAGGACGTGTCGGCCGGAGTCCACCACCAGACGGTAGCGGCCGATCTCGTCGGTAACGGTGGACGGGCTCCCGACCGTGACCTTCACACCGGGGGCGGGGAGGCCGACCGCGGAGTCGTACGCGACGCCCGTGAGAACGTACCGGGGGGCCCGCGGCGGCCCGGTCGTCGCCTCGTCCGGGGCCTCACCGCAGGCACCCGCGAGCAGCAGGAGCAGGTAGTGTCTGATGCGCATCGCCCGAGCCCTCTCGTGAGCCGGCAAGGGTCTCCATGCATCCTAAGTCAGACGGGCCCGCCTCCGCCAGAGGTCCCACCAGCCGGAGCAGCTCCGCGCCGAATTCGGCGCGGGCCTGCGGACCCACGCCGCTCCAGGCGGCGAACGCCTCTGCGGACCAGGGCGCGCCGTCGGCGAGCTCCCGGAGTGCCCTCTCGGGCAGGATGCCGTAGGGGGGGACCCCCATCGCGCAGGCCCGCGTCCGCCGCCAGGCAAGGAGCCTGGCGAGCAGCGCCGAATCTCCCGGGTCCGGCTCTTCGGGTCTGGAGGCTGGGCGGAGGGCTCGGAGGATGCGGCCACCCATCGCGCGGGCGATCCACGGCCCGACACCCGGCACGGCCGACAGGGCGTCTTCGTCCGCGGGGAGGCACTCGGCGATGCGGAGCAGGGTCGGCCCGTCGAGCGCGTGGCGGGACCGGCCCAGGGCGCGGACGAGCCGTCCTACGCGCTCGGCGGAGGCCGGACGGACGGCGAGCGAGCGGCGCCGACCGCCGCACCGGTCGCAGCCGGCGCACTGGCCAACCGGCTCGCCGAACCACTCGAGCAGCATCGCCCGCCGGCAGCGCGGGGCCGTGGCGTAGCGCTCCATCGCGCGGAGCCGGTCGAGGGCGAGGCGCCGGCGTCGGCGGACGGGTCGCCAATCCACCGGGCCGCGCTCCGGGCGCAGCTCGTGGCGCAGGCGCTCCGCCGACTCCAACACGGCGGCGGGGACGCCGCGCCGGGCGCCGGGGTCCCGCCAGACTCGTTCGAGCAGGTGCGGCGGGGGGAAGGTGGTGGCGACCTGGCGGCGGTGCAGGCGGCCGTCCTCCGGTCGGTGGAGGATGATGCACCGTGCCGGTCCGCCGTCGCGGCCGGCGCGACCGGCCTCCTGGTAGTATGCCTCGGGGGTGGCCGGTAGCGACCAGTGCACGACGAGGCGGACCGTCGGCTTGTCGATGCCCATGCCGAAGGCGCAGGTCGCC
>JBFIUJ010000219.1:0-5411 GCA_041607595.1 Gemmatimonadales bacterium
GACTACCAGTTCGCCCACTCCGCCCGGGCGGACCTCTGCCGGCGACTGGGGCGGACGGCCGAGGCCCGCGCCGCCTACCGGCGGGCGCTGGAGCTCACTCGGCAGGAGCCGGAGCGCCGCTTCCTCGAGCGCCGGCTGGGAGAGCTGGGGCCGAACGGGCCCTGACCGCCAGGCCCACGGCCATCAACGCGAGGGAGGACATGAGGCGACGCGGCTAAGCGCTCAGCTACGTTCTCGGTCGGTACGCTCTGAACACACACCCCGAGCCGGCGGCGGGCACCGGGCTGGGACCGGGCGCCTAGTCCGGCTGAGCAAGATGCCAGAACGCGCTCTCGTCGAGTGGCCGGATCCTCCCGCGATGAACGCCGCCGCGCCGGACCTGAGCGTCGCCCGCGAGGGCGAAGCGCTGTGGGTGGCTTACCGCACCGCCCGCCGCGACCACTTCGCGGTCCTCCGCTTCTCCGGCGTTGCGGCAGCCTCGATCGACCAGCCTCGGGATGACCCCCCGGCGGACCCGCTCCTCTCCGCCACGGCCGCGCGACCGGGCGCGTTCCACGAGGTCCACGATCCGGCGGTCCGCCCACCGCTCCGCCGGTGGATCATCACCACTCCGGACGACGCCGTCGCCGTCACCGCCCGCGAAGCGCGGGTCTTGGTGCGCGCCATTCAGGCGCCCAGCGCATCGCACGCCATCGGCAGCCTGCGCGCCTGATCGGCCCACTGCAGGCGGCAAGGCCCTTGCGCCGGCCCTCGCGCCGGAGCACGATGAGGCGGGCAGATTGCACCCCTCCGCTCCGGGGCTCCAGCCATTCGAGGAGATACCGCGTGATCCGCAGCATCTTCGAGCCGCTCCTCCGACGGTTCGGCCGAGCCACGGTCCACTCGGCGCCCACGCCCTACGAGCGCGGCCTCGGACACGTCGCCTATCTGGTCGGACTCGGCCTGCTCGGCTGGGTGGGCCTCGGGCTGGCGGGGTTCGCCGTGCCCGTCGGGATCGGCACCGGACTCAAGGTCCTGATGCTCGCCGCCGCGCTCTCCTTCCTGTTCCTGTTCTGGGCCGTGACCTACCGGAGGGTGCCGCCGGAGGCGTGGTTCGTCTCGCACCTCGTCTGGCTCAGCATGACCTATGCGTTCCTCTTCCTGGCGGGCGCGGGCGGGGCGCTGGCGCTGATGGTGGGCATCCTGTTCATCGCGGTCGTCCCGCCGCTGGCGGCGCTCGTGGTCTACGGCCCGATGGTGGTCGGCGGGCTCGTCGCCCTGTGGTTCACGTGGCGGATGGTGCGCGGCTACGTGGCCTACCTCGGCGGCGCGGCGGTGGGAGGCATGGTGCGCACCCCGGCCGTGCCGTAGCACCACTCCTCGGTCACGGGATCGGAGGGGACGCGGCCCCCACAGCGGCGACGGCCACCTGCCCCCCGCACCGCTTGCAGAAGCGCGCGTCCGGGTCGTGGCCCGTGGCCCCACAGGCGCGGCACGTTGCCCCACCCCCGGGCGATCCCCGCACCCGCGAGAGCTCCACGGTCACGATCCCGGTCGGCACCGCCACCAGGGCATACCCCAGCAGCATGATCACCGAGGCCATCCCCTGCCCCAACGGCGTCTGGGGTGCGATGTCGCCGTACCCCACCGTGGTGATGGTCACGATCGTCCAGTAGATGCTGCTGGGGATGCTCTGGAATCCCGGCGTGCCGCTCTCGATCACGTAGACCACGGCGCCCAGGATGACCGCGATGGTGAGCACGGTCGCGATGAACACCAGGATCTTTCGGCGGCTCTCCCGGATCGCCACCATCAGCACGTCCGCCTCCCCCACATACTCCACCAGCTTCAGGATGCGGAACACCCGGAGCACCCGGAGAATCCGGATCACCAAGAGGTAGTGGGTCGCGGGGAAGATCAGCCCCAGATATGTCGGGAGGATGCTGGCCAAGTCGATCACGCCGAAGAAGCTGGTGGCGTAGCGGCCCGGGTAGCGAACGCAGGCCAACCGGAGCGCGTACTCGATCGTGAAGAGGATCGTGAAGCCCCACTCGATCGTCATCAGGGCCGCGCCGTACCGGGACCGGACGGCCGGCACCGATTCGACCACCACCACCACCACGCTGACCAGGATCGCCACGATCAAGGCCACGTCGAACCCCCGGCCTGCCGGGGTGTCGTGGCCGAAGATGATGCGGTAGGCGGTCACTCTCCATGCGGCCCGCTCGGCCATCGGTCGTGCTCCTGGTTCGGGACCCCCGAAGGTGCACCGGCACGAGGTGGCGCGACAAGCGCCCCGCCCCGACCAGCGCCGAACGCTGGCGCCCTGGGCGGAGACGAGGGAGATTATCCGCGGCCGTCATAGTCGCCCCGCCTGCCCCACTGGAGCCGCCGTGAGCCCACACCGCCTCCCCGCGCTTGCGGTGCTGCTGTCGCCTGCGTCCGACGACCGGATCGTCTTCGCCACCACGGACGGGACGGTCTACCCCGCCGTCGCCAGGGACACGCCCCCGGTGCTGGACGCCATGCGGCCGGGTCGTCGGCTTGGCGGCCTGCGCCTCGACCTGCCCTGGACGGCGTGTGCGCACCCGTGAGGGAGCGGGGGCGGGATCCTGCCGGCTCCTCGGCTTGGTCCTCCTGGCCGCATGCGCCGACGACATCCCCCCGAGGGTCTACCTGCCTGCGGCGGATTACCGGCAGTCCCTTGCGATCCGGACCGTGCCCGAGCCGGGGGTACCGCACCGGGTCGGAACGGTGATCACCCTCTACGCCGAGCGGCGCACCGGCCCCTGGCGGCTGGCGCCGCGCCAGGCCGCCGATCTCTCCGACTGCTGGTGGCGTCGTCCACCCGAGGCGCACGAGCCTGAAGTCGCCGCGAACGTCGCCTGGAAGGTGACGCCCTCGGAGGGCGTGCGCTTCAACCTCCCGACGGCGCCGGACTGGAAGCGTAGCTTCCAGGTGGAGCACCCGGGGACCTACCGGCTGTGGGCGGTGTCGGCCGGGTGCGGCGGCCCGTTCGCGAGCGATACCTTGGTGCTGGAGTTCGTCCGGTGAGCGGCCCATCGAGCCGCCGCCGGGGTCGGTCTCGCAGCGCCCGAGCCTCGTGGTCGGGACGGTCGACCGCCGTGTTGCTCGCCCTCCTCTCCCAGAGCCTCGGCGCCTGTGCCGATCGCCGAGCGGCGCCGAGCGCCGCAGAGCGGATCCTGGAGGCCGCCGGTCGCGCGTTCGGACCGGGGGCCGATTCGGTCCGCACCCTGCTGGCGGAGGCGGAGGTGACGGCCCGGCCTTCCGGACTCCGCCTTCGCGCCGGCGTGCGGCCGGCCGGCGGCGGATCGGTGACCGGTCGTCCGATACCTCGTCAGAATCCCACCGGAACACGAGCGAGGTTTCGCCCGTAGGGGGCCCGCTCACTCGAACATCCGACACGAGACCCGGAGGCCCCATGCGACGCCTCGCCGTTCTCCTCTTACTCGCCCTCTGTCCGCTCCCGCTCCTCGCCCAGCAGGGGCACGACCAGGACGCCGTCCGGAAGGTGCTGGTGGACGCCTACGTCCAGGGGCTCCACGTCCACCGGGATTCTGCCGCGGTCAAGCGCGGGTTCCACCCGGACTTCGTGATGCACGTCTACGCCGACGGCCGACTGATTCAGGCGCCGCTCGCCATGTGGCTCGACCGGCTGAAGCTCGACGGGGTCAAGAACCCCAAGACGATGAGCCACACGTTCGACCTGGTGGACGTCACGGGAAACTCGGCCGTTGCCAAGATGCACATCTACGAGGACGGGAGGCAGATCTACACCGACTATTTCGGGCTCTACAAGTTCGACG
Organism: Gemmatimonadales bacterium; assembly: GCA_041607595.1. Lineage (GTDB taxonomy): Bacteria > Gemmatimonadota > Gemmatimonadetes > Gemmatimonadales > GWC2-71-9 > JBFIUJ01. The sequence goes on from JBFIUJ010000219.1 coordinate 3,807, forward strand.
GCGGCTGGCAGATCGTGAACAAGATCTTCTACGGGCATCCCTGAGGTCCGGGCCGCCGGAGCCGCACCGGGTCGGACAACCCCCCGGGGCTTCCGCCCGCCCGGTCCGGCCGCCATCGTAGAGGCGCGCCCATGAGGAGATGCCCGAGGCCCCTCCGATGCCGACTCCACCCCGGTCCGACGCGGCTCGCCGCCCTGCGGGATGTTCTCGGCCCCGGTTTCCCGGCACGGCGTTCCCCATGCGAAGCCCCCGCCTCGCCGACCGATCCACATGACCCTTCCCGTCCCGCTCACCAGCTTCGTGGGCCGGGTCCGCGAGATGGCCGCGGTCCGCGAGCTCCTCGGCGCGTCCCGCCTGGTCACCCTGGCCGGCGCCGCGGGGAGCGGGAAGACACGGCTCGCCCTCGCGGTGGCCCAGGAGCACGCCGAGTCCGGGGAGGAGATCGCCTGGGTCAGCCTGGCGTCCCTCACCGATCCCTCGCTCCTCCCGGCCCACCTGGCGGCCGTGCTCGTGGTCCCGGAGGAGCAGGACTGCTCCCCGCTCGCGACGCTGCTCGCCGCGCTCCGCGGGCGCCGTCTCCTGCTCGTGCTCGACAACTGCGAGCACCTGGCCCTGGCCTGCGCCGATCTGGTCGAGGTCCTGCTGCGGGAGTGCCCCGCCCTCCGCATCCTGGCCACCAGCCGTGAGCCTCTCGCCGTCCTGGGTGAGCACGCGTGGCTGACGCCCCTGCTCTCCGCGGAGGAGGCCGTCACACTCTTCGTTGACCGGGCCCGCGCCGTCCTGCCCGCGTTCGCCGCAGCCGCGGAGACCGACTCGGTGGAGGCGATCTGTCGCCGGCTCGACGGGCTGCCGCTGGCGATCGAGCTCGCCGCCGCCCGGGTGCCGGTGCTGGCGCCGGCCCAGCTGCTCGCCCGGCTCGACGACGGCCTGCGGACCCTGGGAGCGGGCAGCCGGACCGCGCCGCCGCGGCAGCGCACGCTGCGCGGCGCGATCGACTGGAGCTTCGCGCTGCTCGGCGAGGCCGAGCGCGCCCTGCTCGCCCGCCTGGCGGTCTTCCCCGGGAGCTTCTCCCTCACCGCAGTCGAGCGGATCTGCGCCGACGACCGGCTCCCCGCGGAGGGAATCCTGGACGCCCTCGCCGCGCTGGTCGAGAAGTCGCTCGTGTGCATGGAGCTGCGTTCGGGCGAGGCGCGGTACCGGCTGCTCGAGGTGGTGCGCCAGTACGCCCGGGAGCGGCTCACGGCCTCGGCGGACGAGGCGGCGGTCCGCGGGCGCCATGCGGCCTTCTTCCTCGCCCTCGTCGAAGAGAGCGAGGAGCAGCTCCACGGGTACGGCGCCCCGGCCTGGCTGGCCGTGCTCGACGAGGAGACGCCCAACATCCGGGCCGCGGGCGATTGGCTCGCGGCGGCCCCGGAGCGCATCGAGGACGCGCTGCGGATGGCACGGGGGCTCTATCGGTACTGGTACTCGAGCGGGCGGTTCGCCGAGGGGCGCGCACGCCTGGCCGCGGTGCTCGAGCGGAGCGGACACGCCTCCCTCCTGGCACGGGCCCGGGCGATGACCGCGCTGGGCTTCCTTTCCATCTGCCACGGCGACTACGCCGCC
>JBFIUJ010000220.1:0-5395 GCA_041607595.1 Gemmatimonadales bacterium
AGACGTTCCAGTCGATGCTGCGGATGTCGTCTCCCACCTGGTAGGGGCGCACCTCGGCGAACTCCATCCCCTGGCCCCGGAACACCGAGCGGTATTCCCCGGCGAAGAGGGAGCTCACCAGGCCCCGGGTGCGGAGCTCGATGGCCTTCACCTGCTTGAGGACGTCGGACGAGACGGGCGGCATGGGGCGGCGGGATCAGCCGGGCGGCGCCGAGGGGCGGCGGCCGGTCCGGGTCATGGCACCTGCACGGCGTTGAGCAGGCGGTGGATCACCTCGTCGCTGTCCATGTCCTCGGCCTCGGCCTCGAACGTCAGCACGATGCGGTGCCGCATGACGTCCGGCGCGAGGGCCCGGACGTCGTCCGGGATCACGTAGCTGCGGCCCCGCAGGAACGCGCGGGCGCGTGCGGCCTGGAGCAGGGCCAGCGAGGCTCGGGGCGAGGCGCCGAACGCGATCAACGCCTTGAGCCCGGTCTCCCCCACGGCCGCCGGCTCGCGCGACGCGCGTACCAGGTCCACGATGTAGTCCACCACCTTCTGGTCGGCGTACAGCTCGGCGATCGCCTCTCGGGCCGCCAGGATGGCCGCGGGGTCGAGCACGTGCTGGACCGGGATCGGCACCCCCGGCCCCATGCGGAGCAGGACCTCGCGCTCCTCGTCGCGGCTGGGGTAGCTCACCCGGACCTTGAGCATGAAGCGGTCGAGCTGGGCCTCGGGCAGCGGGTAGGTGCCTTCGCTTTCGATCGGGTTCTGGGTCGCGAGGACGAGGAAGGGCTCGGACAGCGGGAAGGTGGTGCCCCCGATCGTGACCTGCTTCTCCTGCATGGCTTCCAGCAGGGCCGCCTGCACCTTGGCGGGGGCGCGGTTGATCTCGTCGGCGTGAATGATGTTGGCGAAGAGGGGCCCGCGCTTGACCCGGAACTCCTGGGTCTTCTGGTCGAAGACCATGGTGCCGATGACGTCGGCCGGCAGCAGGTCGGGGGTGAACTGGATGCGGGAGAAGGAGGCGGAGATGATCTCGGCCAGGGTGCGGACCGCGAGCGTCTTGGCCAGGCCGGGCACGCCTTCCAGCAGGACATGGCCCCCGGTGAGCAGCCCGATGAGGAGCCGCTCCACCATGGCGTCCTGGCCGACCACGCGGCGGGAGATCTCCCGCTGCACGCGCGGCATCAAGTTCGTGTCCAGCCCCTCGAGGACGGGCTCGGCGGTCATCGTCGCTCCTCGGCGTCGGGTGGGTCGGGCGGCCGGCGGGACGCCATCCTCCGACCGTAGAATACTATAGTCGGTCCCCGAGGGAACGGACGGGGCCCGCCGAACGGGCGTTTCAGTCGCCCGGGTCGAGCCGGATCGCCCGGTAGATCGCCGCCTCTTCGCGGGGTGTGAGGGGCCGGCTCGCGCCGACGGGGAGATCGCCCAGGCGCACGGGCCCGTAGGCGAGGCGGGCCAGCCGCTCGACCTTGAGCCCCATCGCCTCGCACCAGCGCCGCACGATACGGTTCCGACCCTCGGTCAGGGTGACGTCGAGCAGGCTGCGGCCCTCCCGACCGGGCCGCACGCGCACCTGCACCGGGCGGACCGGCCGGCCGTCCACCGCGAACTCGCGGCGCACCAGCTGCTCGAGCTCCGCGGGGTCGCGGCCGTGCACCAGGGCGGCGTAGGTGCGGGGAATGCGGTAGCGGGGGTGGGTGAGCCGGTGGACCGCGTCGCCGTCGGTGGTGAGGAGGAGCAGGCCCGTGGTGTTCACGTCGAGCCGCCCCACGTAGGTGAGGCCGGTGCGGTCGTCCAGCAGGTCGAACACGGTCTTCCGCCCGCGCTCGTCGCTCGCGGTGGTGACGATGCCCAGCGGCTTGTGGAAGGCGAGCCAGCGCCGCGCCGCGACCTTGACCGGGCGGCCCCGCACGGTGATGCGCTGGCGGGCCGGATCCACCTTGGTGCCGAGCTCGGCCACGCGCCCGTCCACCCGCACCAGGCCCTTCCGGATCAGGTCCTCGGTCGAGCGGCGCGAGCCGAGGCCGGCCCGGGCCAGCACCCGCTGGAGCCGGATCTCGCTCACGACTCGGCCGGGACGTACGCCGCGGCGTCGGCCACGTCCTCGACGGCGGGCTCGGGCGGCCGCAGCGCGATGGCCAGCTCCTCCGTCTTGGGCAGGTCGCTCAGGTCCTTGAGCCCGAGCAGCTCGAGGAAGAGCGCGGTGGTGCCGTAGAGGAGCGGCCGGCCGAGCGCCTCCCCCCGCCCCACCACCTCGATCAGCCCGCGCTCCTGCAGGGTGCGCAGGACCCCCGAGGCGGACACCCCGCGGATCTCCTCGATCTCCATCCGGCCCACCGGCTGCCGGTAGGCGATCACGGCCAGGGTCTCCATCGCGGCGCCGGTGAGCCGCTGGACCCGCACCGCGAACTGGGCCCGCTCGATGGCGGCCGCGAAGGCGGGACGCGAGAGGATCTGGTAGCCCCCGGCGAGCTCGACCAGCTCCACGCCGTGCTGGTTGAAGTCGTAGGTCTCCCGGAGCTGGTCGAGCGCCGTACGCACGTCCGCCAGCGAGGCGTCCGGGTCCAGCATGGCGAGCTCCTCGACGGTCAGCGGGCGCGCGGCGGTGAAGAGCGCGGCTTCAATGAGTTGGGCCAGAGGCATCACGGCGAATCACCAAGGGCGCGAAGGGCGCCGGCTGAAGGACGTGCAGGGCTCCCCGGCGGGCCAGCTCGAGGATGGCCAACAGCGTGGAGAGCAGGTTGGCGATGTTGGGCTCGGGGCCCCAGGCCTCGCGCCAATCGAACTCCGCCCGTTCGGCCAGCAGCGCCTCGAGCCGGGCGGTGGCGCCCTCGACGTCGAGCGGACGGGGCACCACGCGGTGCAGCACCGGCGCGGGGATCGCGGCGATCACCCGCTCCACCGCCTGTAGCAGCTCCAGCAGGTCCACGGTGAGCGGCGGGGGTGGGAGCTCCGGCGGGGGCGGCAGGTAGCCCCGGGGGTACTGCTCCGACCGCCGCTCGGCGGAGCGCGCCATCCAGTGCGCGATCTCCTTGATCTGCTGGTACTCCAGCAGCCGGCGCACCAGCTCGGCCCGCGGATCCTCCCACCCCTCCTCGTCGGAGCCGCGGGGGAGGAGCATCTGGACCTTGAGCCGCAGCAGCCGGCCCGCCATCTCCAGGTAGTCGGCCGCCTGGTTCAGGCCCAGCGAGTGGATCGCCCGGAGGAACTGATCGGCGATCCGGGCGATCGGAATGTCGGCGATGTCGATCTGCTCCTCCCGGAGGAGGTGCAGGAGCAAGTCGAGCGGACCGGAGAACGCATCCAGCTCGACCACGAACCCGGGGGTCGGGCTGATGGTGCCGGAAGGCGTCTCGGGCGCCGCGAGCGCCTCGCTCACGGGAGGAACCGTCTCCTCGCCGGGGCGGTGGGGGGGTGGTCGGGCACGGCGGTCTCGCGGCGGCGGGGAATCGGCGCCACCCTCGCAGGATGTGGGTGGGGCGCGGGCGGGTCGCGGCGCGGACCCGGGCGGCCGGGGCGGAACATAAGGGGCGGTCCGAGGCAAGTCAAAGCCGCGCGCCGCTTGACTTTGGCCGTGATCGCGGCTAGACTTTCGGCTTGTTCAGAACCGGGCTCTGTCCCGCCGATTCCAGTCGAGGTCGTCGTGCCGCGTATCAAGTCGTCCAAGAAGCGTATGCGCCAGACCCGCACCCGCACCGCCCGGAACCGAGCCCAGCGGAGCAAGCTGAGGAGTGCCGTGAAGCGGGTGAAGGTCGCTCCCACCCAGAAGGAGGCCCAGGAGGCCCTGCTGGCGGCGGAGCGGCTGCTCGATCGCGCCGGCCGGAAGCATCTGGTCCATCCGAACAACGCGGCCCGTCACAAGAGCCGCCTCGCCAAGCTGGTCGCCACCAAGCCCAGCTGAGCGGCGCCCGTCCCCGGAATGCAGCGCGGGCGGCCTTCGGGCCGCCCGCGTCGTCGTTGGGGGACCGCGCCGTCGCTAGAGTGCCGCCAGCTCCGCGCCGCACCGCTCGCAGTACCACTCGGTCGGACGGTTCAACCCGCCGCAATCCGCGCATTTGAGGGTCTTGGCCGCGCCCTGCTGGCTGGGCCGGTCGCCGATGCCCTTGGTCGGCCCGGTGTTGGCCATCGGGTCGGCCGTGGTGAGCACCGGCCGGCTGGGCGGTCCCGACGGCGGTGGAGGTGAGGGCGCAGGCGGGGGCGGCGGCGGCGACGGCGTGGACGGGGGCGACGCCTGCTCCGCGTCCGGATCGAGCGACGGCAGGCTGATCGGGTCGCGCCCCGCGCGGCTGAACGTGCCGGTCGCACGCCGGGGCGAGGGCCCGGTCCGCTCGTCCTCGGACACCGACTTCAAGAAGGCCAGCTCGTCGCCGAGGGTCTCCCGCGGGGCCGGGGTCGGCTCCGCCGTGTCGGGCGCGATCGGGATGGTCCGCGGGGGCGACTCCTTCGCCTTCGCGTTGCGCGGCACGAAGCGGGGCGCGCCGGTGGGCGCGGGTGGGGAGGCGGCGGCCGGCGGTGTCTCGGGGGAGAGCGGCAGCGGCTCGATCGGCGGCTCGTCCGCGAACGGATCGGGCGCCGGCGGCGGCGTCACCTCGAGCTTCGGCGCCTCGGCCGGCGGGGGCGTCGGCGGCGCGGGGGGCGGTGCCGCCGCCGGCTCGGGCTCCGGGGTGGGCGGGCCGGCGATCAGCGCCTGCACCTCGACCAGCCGGTTGATCTCGGTATTCACCCGGTGCAGCTCTTCTCGGACGGACACCAGGGTCCGGTGGGTCTCGGACCGGAGCCGCTGCCACTCGTCCTCCCCGTACTCCCCCACCGCATGCCTGATCTCCGCCTCGGACATCGTGTCCTGGGCCTCGGCCTCGCGCAGGGCGAGATCCGCCTGCTTGATCCGGCATTCGGCCAGCTGCTCGGCGATGTCGGTGGCATGGGCCCGGAGCTCGTCGGTGACCGCCTCCATCCGCCGCTCGTAGTCGTGACGGACGCGCTGGCGCACCGCCTCGGGGGCGGTGTCCGAGGTGGAGTCCAGGCGCGCCAGCCAGACCTCGATTTGGTGGCGCTCCTCCAACAGCTCTTCGATGGAGGGGTTGGGCCCCGGCTGGTCAGCCATCGATGGTCGTCCCTCCCAACTTCGGCAACGCTCGCACCTGCTCCGGGGTGAGCGGGGTCACTCGTCCGAGACTCCGCGCGGTCAGCAGCACGCGGGCCGCGTGCTCGACGCTCTCCATCCGCAACTGCGCCGTCCGCAGGTCGGGCCCCCAACTCACCGCGCCGTGGTGGGCGAGGAGGAGGGCCACGTGCCCCGGGACGAGCGGCTCCACCAGATCGCCGAGCGCCGGCGATCCGGGCGCGGCATAGGGGACCACCGGCACCCGCCCCACGAGGACGATGAGCTCGGGCAGCACGTCGCCGG
>JBFIUJ010000221.1:0-5358 GCA_041607595.1 Gemmatimonadales bacterium
CCGGCCTCGCCCTGGCGGCCTTCGTCTCCTGGCTGGGGTCGCGCAGCAGCTGACCTCGGAGGATGCGCGTCGCCGGGTTGGTCCTCAGCTTCTTCGGGTGGCTGCTCACGCCGTTCGTGGCGTGGGCAGCTTCGTTTGTCGGAGCGTGGCTCGGGACCCTGCTCGCCTCGATCCTCCCGAGCCCCACGGCGGGCGTGGCGCTGACCGCCGTCCTGGGCGGCGCCGCCGGGTTCGCCACCCTCATCCTCTGGATCCGCCTGCTGCGCCGCTCTCCCCGCCTGCGCCGGACCCTGCACGTGACCGAGGCCGGCACGCCCGACGTACTGGACCAGCTGCCGACCCCGCTCGGCGCAGCGGACGAGGCCGAGGACGAGGACGAGCCCTCCCTGACCACTCCCACGTCCCGCTGAGGCCATGACGCCACCCCGCCGCCGAGCGCTCCCAACCCTCCTGGGCGCCCTCGCCCTGATCGCGCTCGCCTCGCCGGCCGGGGCCCAGCACCGCAGCATCCTGGCCGAGGTCGGCCATCTCTTCGGCGACACCGACCGCACCACCTACCGGCTCGGCGTGGCCGGCACGGTCCGCGACTTCCCCGCGGCCGGCGTGCTGTCCGTGGTGGGGATGACCGGGAGCGTCCGGGAGACCCTGGTGGGGCTGGGGTACGACCTCCAGTTCGGCAGGGGGCTGGTCTACTTCACCGGCGGCGTCAGCGCCGGGGTGGCCATCGCCGGGGGCGACTTCGGCACCTGGGCCTCTGGGGCCGCGGGGTTCGGCGTGCTGTTGCCGCTCACTCCCCGCCTGGCCCTCCAGGCCGAAGGGAAGCTCCGGCTGCTCACCGGCGGCCGGGACGGGGGCCAGGAGCTGGCCGCGGGGCTCCGCTGGCATCTTCCCCGCAAGGCGAATCCGCTGGACCCGGTCCGCCGATGAGCCTGCGGCGCCTCGGCTGGACCTGCCTGGTCCTGGCGGCCTGCAGCGGCGAGACGCCGAAGCCCGCGGCCGATACCGCGGCCGCGACGCCCGGGGAGCTGGTGCTGCCCGACTCGCTCGTGCTGCGCGCGCCGGGCGGGGCGGAGGTCTGGTTCACCGACGCGCGCGCCGCCCGGGACTCCGCCGGCCGGCCCTGCGTCGAGCGGGTGATGGAGATCCGAACCGCGGAGCGCACCATCCCGGTTCCGCTGCTCTACACCGGCGCCGCCCCGGTGCTGGTTGGCGACACCGCGTTCCGGGCCGACATCTGGCTCGACTGCCGCCCCGGCAACCGCTACGTCGTGAGCCTTCGGACGGGCTTCCCGGTGCACGTCCGGTGAGGCGGAGCGGCCTCGTCGCCTTCGCCGTCCTCGCCGCCGCGACGCCCGCCTCGGGGCAGGGGCTCACCCTCGGCGTCGGCCGGCTCCTGCCGGCCGGGGCCGACTGGACCGTCACCCGGCTCTCCCTCTCGCGCCCGAGCTGGAAGGTGCTCGGCACCTCCCTCTACGCGACCCATCTGAGCACGCCGGGAGGCGACCTCCCCTCCGCCGGGATGTGGGGTGCGGGGGCGGAGCTGAGCCTGTTCCGCGACGGGCGCGACGGGCCCTACCTCCTGGGCGGCGTGGCCGGCGGAGTCGGCAGCGGCGACGCGAACCTGCTCTGGACCGGGTGGAACGCGGGCCTGGGGTACGAGGTCTTCCCGGTGAGCTTCCTCACGCTCGGCGTCGAGGCGCGCTGGCACGAATTCACCGACGGGTTGTCGGGCCCCGAGATCGGGGTCCGGCTCGGCGTGCGCTGGGGCGGAGCTCCGCCTCGGCGCGCCGCCCTCGTCGGGCCGCCGCCCCCCCGCGCGGCCCCGGACGACGCGACGGTCCGCGAGCGGCTGGAGCGCTCCGGCGCGGGCGGCGAGACCGCCGCGCGCCTCACGGGCGTGGTGCAGGCCGCGCGGGACGCGATGGGCACGCCCTACCGGTGGGGCGGCACCGACGGAGCGGGGTTCGATTGCTCCGGCCTGATCCAGTATGCCTACCGGCAGCAGGGGGTCGAGCTGCCCCGGCGCAGCGCGGACCAGGCGCAGGAGGGGGTGGAGGTGGAGCGGCGGCTCGAGGCGATGCGGCCGGGAGACATCCTGGCCTTCGCGAGCACCGGCACCCGGGTGACCCATGTGGGGCTCTATCTGGGCGACGGCACCTTCATCCACAGCGCCACCGGCGGGGTGCAGGTCAGCCGGCTCAGCGCGGAGGACATCTACGGCCGGTGGTGGCACCGGCGCTGGGTGGGCGTCCGGCGGATCCTGGAGTAGGAACGAGAAGCGCCCCCCGCCCGATCGGACGGGGAGCGCTCGGCCGGCGGCCTAGTGGTTGTGGTGCTGGTCCTGGTGATCGGTCTCCGCGGGCAGGCCGCGGGTCTCGAGCGACGCGAGGTCCTTGCGGAACTCCGGGTCGGCCGGATCGATGTCCGGCCACTGGTTCAACCGGTCCGGCGCGAAGAGCCCGACCATCGAGGCCATCGCCCCGTTGATCAGCGTCTCGCCGGTCGGGTTGTCGTACACGCCGACCACGCGGTACTCCCGGTCGGGCCGGAGCAGGAGGCCCCTGCCGCGCACGCCGAACAGGTTGCGCTCCACCTCGGAGACCTTCCCGGCGCTGTCCCGGACGCCGGCCACGCGGGCGATGACCTTGCCGCTCCCCACCTCCTCGAGCCGGACCTCGACCCCATAGTCGTGCAGGTGGCCGCTCACGCCGAGCAGGCGCCCCTTGACGCCGGGGGTGAAGGCGAAGCTCTTCTCCGATCGACCCGGGGGGATGTCGAAGGTGTTGGTGCCGCCGATGTTCAGGTTCACGTCCATGTAGAGCGGCATCACGCTGAGCGGCCGGGGCGCCTGGTTCGACGGGGTGTAGAGCAGCGTGATCCGGGTGGATACGCCATGGAGGTCCTTGCCGGTGTCGTTGTGCCAGGCCACGTAGTACCCGAGCTGGGTCCCCGCGCTGAGCGGCACCCCGATCGTCTTGGGCAGCTCGGCGTCGGCCGTCTCCTGGCCCACGCCCATCAGCCGCTCGGCCGCCCGATAGAGCAGCTGCCGCCGCTCGAAGTTCACCATGATCATGTGGTGCATGATGTGGCGGGGCAGGGGGTTCCCCTCGGCGTCCAGGACCTCGATCCGGAAGCCGCGGAACCAGCCGTCCACCGGCCAGTCGAACGGGTGGACCGGGGTGTCGTGGGAGGCCCCGTGGTCCATCATCGCATGGTTCTCCATCGGCGGCATGTTGGCCAGATCGAAGGGACCGGTGGTGATCACGACCTCGTGCCGCGCAGAATCGACCCGCACTCTGGTCGTCACGGTGTCGGGGGAGGGGGTCGCGAGGCCCGCGGACAGCGAGCCGGCCAGGACCAACGTCGTCAGCAGGGACATCACATGCTCCACTTCGGATGGTTCTTGGGTAGGTTTCGCCCGCCAACATTCTCGAATCGAGCGGGCGTCGTGTCAAGCATGAATCCTGGAGGTGTCGTGCGCGTCGAAGCAGGAACACCGAGATCCCCCCTCGGGGTTCCCTCGTTCATCCGCGCCGCGCTCCTGCGGCTCGCCCTGGCATCGCTCCCGGCCGCCTGGGCGGCCCCCACGGTGGCCGCGGCGCAGGAGGGCGGGAGGCTCTTTCCCGACGTGCCGAGCTTCGAGTTCCCGGCCGCCTCCCCCCGGGTGAACGGCTTCGCCGGCCGGATCCTCCGCACCAGTCGTTCGGACAACCTCTTCGGCCCCGGCACCGAGGCCGAGGCGGCGGTGGGGGAGGACTTCCCCCTCCTGGCCCTGCGCCGCGGGCCCAGGCCGATCAGCCTGGGGTTCGGCGTCGAGGTCTACGGCCGCTTCAGCCTCCACGACCCCAAGAGCGACCAGATCAGCACGGACTGGGTCGTGGGCCTCAGCGTGGCGTCCGACCTCGGCGCCTGGGACCTCGCGGCCCAGGTGTACCACGAGAGCAGCCATCTCGGCGACGAATACGCCTCCCGGTTCGACGCGGATCGCCTCGACTGGAGCCGCGAGGTCGCGGCCGGCTGGGCCAGCTACTCCACCGGCCCCTGGCGCCTGACCGGCACCTTCCGCTACGTGCTCTCGGACCAGCTGAACCTGGGCCCCGCCGCCGGGGGCATCGGCCTCGACTACGGCGGCCGGCCGCTCAGGTTTCTGGGCCTCGCTCCCCGGCCGGTGGGCGGAGTCTACGCCGAGGGCGAGCAGGCGACCGACTGGCGGATCAGCGCCACCGGGCGGCTGGGCCTGGCCTTCCCGGGGATCCGCCGGGGCCGGGAGCTGACCCTGGCCGTGCTGGCCCACGACGGGCGCTCGACCCAGCGGCAGTTCTACCAGGCGGAGAGCCGCTACGTGGGCATGGAGATCCGGTTCGACCTCTAGCACTCCCCGATCCGGCACCCGGAATCCTGCCAGGTTCGCCCCGCTGCTGCCGCCGGTTCTCTCTCAGACGTCTTAGATCCTGCCAAAACGGCTTATCACTCAGGCACGTCGGTTGCTAAGAGGGCTGGTGCAACACTTGACATCGGCGCGCCGCGGCTTAGCTTGCTCCCTGGCTGGCACTCTAAGCATCCGAGTGCCAAATCCATTGGAAATCAACGCGTTATTCCGTTCATAAACCACCACAGGTGTTTGGAGGACCAGCGAATGTCCACCGCGACCAAGACCAAGACCAAGCTCAAGATCCAGCCGTTGGAAGATCGGGTCGTCATCATGCCTGCCGACGAGGCGGAGTCGATGCGGGGCGGCCTGTACATCCCCGACACGGCCAAGGAGAAGCCGACTCAGGGCGAGGTGATCGCCGTCGGGCCGGGCCGCTTCGAGAAGGGCGAGCGGGTGAAGATGGACGTGCAGGTGGGGGACAAGGTCATCTACGGCAAGTACAGTGGCACGCCGTTCCAGCTGGGGGAGGACGAGGTCATCATCATCAAGGCCTCCGACATCCTCGCGAAGCTCGGCTGAGCGCGCACCGACTCTTAAGGAGAAACGACACATGGCTGCGAAGGAACTGCTGTTCGACACCGACGCCCGCTCGAAGCTGAAGAGAGGCGTCGACCACTTGGCCGAGGCGGTCAAGGTGACCCTCGGCCCGAAGGGCCGGAACGTGGTCATCGACAAGAAGTTCGGTGCCCCGACCGTCACCAAGGACGGCGTCACGGTCGCCAAGGAAGTGGAGCTGAGCGACCCGGTCGAGAACATGGGCGCCCAGATGGTGAAGGAAGTCGCCACCAAGACGTCCGACAACGCGGGCGACGGCACCACCACGGCGACCGTGCTGGCCCAGGCCATCTACCGCGAGGGCGCGAAGAACGTCGTCGCCGGCGCGAACCCGATGGAGCTGAAGCGCGGGATCGAGAAGGCCGTGGACG
>JBFIUJ010000222.1:0-5337 GCA_041607595.1 Gemmatimonadales bacterium
CGAGACGATCGCCGCGATCCTGGTCGAGCCGGTCGCGGGGAACATGGGCGTGGTGCCGCCGGTGGAGGGGTTCCTGGAGGGCCTCCGCGACGTGGCCCGGCACCACGGCGCGCTGCTCGTCTTCGACGAGGTGATGACCGGATGGCGGGTCCATCCGCAGGGGGCGCAGGTCCTCTACGGAGTGGAGCCGGACATCACCTGCCTGGGCAAGGTGCTGGGCGGAGGCCTTCCGGCCGCTGCCTACGGCGGCCGGGACGATCTGATGGCGCAGGTGGCGCCGGCGGGCCCGGTGTACCAGGCCGGGACCCTCTCCGGCAACCCTCTCGCGATGGCCGCCGGTCTGGCGACGCTGGACGCGCTAGCCGCGCCCGGCGTCTGGGAGGCCGCCGAGGGTTGGGCCGCCGCCGCCGAGGAGGCCCTGGTGGAATCCGCGGCGCGTGCGTGCGTGGCGCTCACGGTCCAGCGGGTGGGGACCATGCTCACGCCGTTCTTCACCGACCGCCCGGTGACGTGCTTCGCGGACGCGAAGAGCGCCGACCGGGAGGCCTACGCCGGGTTCTTCCACCGGATGCTGGCGGCCGGCGTGTACCTGCCCCCCTCCCCGTTCGAGGCCGCCTTCACCTCCTCGGCCCACGCCTCGACCGAGCTCGCGCGCTTCGTCGAGGCGCTCGCCTCCTCGCTCGGCTGAATCACCCCATGCCCCGGCCGATCCGTCTCGGCACGCGCGGCAGCCGTCTCGCGCTGCGCCAGGCGGAGATCGTCGCGGAGGCGGTGCGTCGGACCGGCCGCGTGGTCGAGTCGGTGACGATCCGGACGTCCGGCGACGACGCGCCGGACCTCCCACTCTCCGCGCTCGACGCCCCCGGCTTCTTCACCAAGCAGCTCGACCTGGCCCTGCTCGAGGGACGGGTGGATCTCGCCGTCCACTCGCTGAAAGACTTGCCCACCCTTCCCACCGAGGGCATCCGGATCGCGGCCATCGGCACGCGAGAGGATCCCAGCGACGCGCTGGTCGGTCGGGCGCCGCTCCGCTGGGAGGATCTGCCGCCGGGCGCCACGGTCGCCACGTGCAGCCTGCGGCGGCGGGCCCAGCTGCTCCACGCGCGACCCGACCTCGTCGTGACGGAGATCCGGGGCAACGTGGAGACCCGACTCGCGAAGCTCGACGAGTCGGACTGGGCGGCGACGATCCTCGCGGTGGCGGGGCTCCGGCGGCTGGGCCTCGAGGGCCGGATCGGGGAGCGGCTGCCGGTGGCCGTGATGCTGCCGGCGCCGGGGCAGGGTGCGTTGGCGGTCACCGCGCGAGCCGAGGATATGGACACCGCAGTCACGGTGCGGCGCGCCCTCCACGACGAGGCGACGGCGCTCGCGGTGTCGGCCGAGCGCGCGCTCTTGCGCCGGGTGGAGGGAGGGTGCCAGGTGCCGCTCGGCGCGCTGGCGACGGCGGGATGGGAGAGCGACGGGTGGCGCGTGGGTCTCGAGGCGCGGGTGCTCTCGTTGGACGGGCGCGACGCGGTCGAGGGCCGGCGCCTGGGATCGGTGGGCGACGAGGCGCAGGCCGAGGCGCTGGGCGCGGCGCTGGGGGAGACGCTGCTGGCGCGCGGGGCGGATAGGATCCTGAGGGCGGTGCGGGTGACCTGATCGGGCGGGCGGAAGGAGCCCGGCCCGGGTACCTTGTCCTGTGACCACGACATCCACCGCGAGCATGCCCACAGTGTTACGACGTTTCACCTATTGGCGCCGTCGGATGCGAACGGCGAACAGCCGATACCGCCACGTGCTCGAGACGGTGTACCGGCATCGCTGCCGTACGCTGCTCGAGATCGGCGTCTACAACGGCGTCCATGCGCGGCAGATGATCGAGACCGCCGGCATATTCCATCCCATGCACCGGATCGAGTACTTCGGGTTCGACCTGTTCGAGCGGCTGACGAGCGACGACCTGGACCGGGAGTTCTCGAAGAAGCCCCCCGCCGCCGCCGACGTGGCCCGTCGGCTGGAGGAGACGGGGGCCCAGGTGCGCCTGTTCGTGGGCTACACGTCGGAGACGCTCCCCACGTTCGTGCAGGAAGCGCGGCGCGCGGGCACGACCATCGACTTCGCCTTCATCGACGGTGGTCACTCGGTCGAAACGATCGCCACCGATTGGGGGCACGTCAGAGAGCTGATGACCGCCAACACGGTCGTGCTCTTCGACGACTACTACACCAACACCGAGCCCGACGTCGCGGGACTCGGCTGCCAGCACCTGGTCGACGGGCTCGACCGACAGCGCTACGAGGTCGAGGTCCTGGCGCCGGAGGACCGCTTCGAGAAGGCGTGGGGCACCCTGAAGGTGCGCATGGCCCGCGTCACCCTGCGCTCCGGCTGACGCCCGCCCGCCGGGGTCCCGGACGATCGGCTCGTCCCAGGCTCGCTGCGGGCGCACCGTCACCTCGGTCACTTCGCTCCCAGGCCACTCGCTCGCCATGAGCCCACCCCTTCTCCTGATCGCCGGCGCCGCCGACTCGCTCGACGGTCTCGAGGCCGCGCTCCGCTCGGCCGGGCTCGAGGCCACCGTGCAGCGGGCGGCGCTCCTAGCGATCGAGCCCCCGGACGATTGGGCCCCGCTCGATCAGACGCTCGACCGGCTCGACCGATACTCCGCGATCGCGTTCACCTCGCCGAGGGCGGCGGAGGCGGTGCAGTCGAGAGTCGAGAGTCGTGAGTCGGGGGTGGAGGAAGTCGAGAGTCGAGAGTCGAGGGTCGAGAGTCGCGTCCCGGTTTGGGCGGTCGGCCCCGCGACGGCCGAGGCGGTCCGGTCGTTCGGCTGGTCCGGGCCACTGCACGTGTCGAAGGGTACGGGCGGGGCCGATCTCGCGCGCGAGATGCTCACCGCCGGGGTCCGGGGCCACGTGCTGCATCCGTGCGGGGATCCGCATCGGCCGGAGCTGGCGACAGGGCTTCGAGCGGAGGGCGTGTCGGTGGACGAGCCGATCTGCTATCGGTCGGTGCTGGCGGAGGTGTCGACGGCCGGACAGGCGTTGGAGAGGGCGGACGCGGTCGTGGTGACGAGCCCACGGGTGGCGGCGCTGTTGGCTCGCGCGAGGCGAGATGCTCGGCCGCCACTGGTCGCGATCGGTCCGGCCACCGCTGGCGCGGCGGTGGTCGCGGGCTGGGCGCCGGACGCGGTCGCGGAGGAGCCGACCCCGAAGAGTGTGGGGGCGGCGCTGACTCGCCTGCTGGACGTCCGGGCGGGGAAGGACGCGCGATGAGCGATCTCCTGCTTCGTGCCGCGCGTGGCGAGGCGGTCCAGCGGCCCCCGGTCTGGATGATGCGCCAGGCGGGGCGCTACCTGCCGGAATACCGGGCGCTCCGCGCGAAGCACGACTTCCTCACGCTGATCAAGACGCCCGCTCTGGCCGCCGAGGTCACCCTCCAGCCGCTCGACGCGGTGGGCGTGGACGCGGCGATCATCTTCAGCGACATCCTGGTCATCCCCGAGGCGATGGGCCTCACCCTGACCGTGGAGGAGGGCGTGGGGCCCCGCCTGCACGAGCCGCTCCGGGCGCCGGCCGACTTCGACCGGCTCCGCGAGATCGAGCCCGCGGAGTCGCTGGGTTACGTGCTGGATGCCCTGCGCCTCACCCGGGAGCGTCTCGCGGGCCGAGCGCCGCTCATCGGGTTCGCCGGCGGTCCTTGGACCCTCGCCTGCTACATGATCGAAGGCGGTGGCTCGAAGCACTTTGCCCGGGCCAAGCGGCTGCTGGTGGAAGACCCGGGACGGGCCCACGGTCTCCTCGCTCGGCTGGCGGACAACGTGGGCCGGCTGCTCAAGGCACAGGTCGAGGCGGGGGCGCAGGTGGTGCAGATCTTCGACTCGTGGGGCGGCGCGCTGGGTCCCTCGGACTTCAGGACGTTCGCCCTGCCGCCGCTGGCCGAGGCGGTGCGGATCGCCCGGGAGGCCGGGGCGCCGGTCATCGCGTTCGTGCCGGGAGCCGGCTGGGCGCTGGAGGAGATCGCGCGGGCGACCCGGGCGGATGTGATCGGGGTGGACTGGCAGACGGATCCTGGCGACGCCAGGCGCCGGCTGGCGCCGCTGGGCGTGGCGACGCAGGGCAACCTCGATCCCTGCTGGCTCTACGCCGCGGAGGCGGAGATCCGCCGCCGGACCCACGTGATGCTCGCGGCGTTCGGCCCTCGGGGGCACATCGCCAACCTCGGCCACGGCATCCAGCCGGACGTGCCCGTGTCGCACGCCCGCGCTTTCGTTGATGCGGTGAAATCGTGGGACGGGGGAGAGCCGGTAGCGGGCTAGTCGAGGTCCGACGGCGCGTGGGTGAGGCCGAAGAGGCGCCGCGCGGCCCGGGCCATCTCGACGGCGTGTCCGTTGCCGGCCTCCGCGCGGAGGCGGGTGGTCGGCTCGTGCAGCAGCTTGTTCACCAGCGCGCGGGAGAGATGCTCGATCCGCTCCCGCGCCGGCCCGTCGAGGTCCGGCAGGTCGGCCAGGGCGCGGCGCAGCTCCTGCTCCCGCAGGCTCTCGGCCCGCTGCCGCAGCTCGCTCACCAGCGGCGCCAGCGCGATCCCGTCCATCCACTGGCGGAAGGTCTCCAGCTCTTCCTCGACCAGCGCCTCCACGCCCGGGATCTCGCCCGCCCGCTCCTCGACCGACGACTCGATCCGGGCCTGGAGGTCGTCGAGGTCCATGACGTGGGCGCCGGCGATGTCCCGGACGCCGGGCGCCAAATCACGCGGTACGGCGATGTCGATCAGGAGCAGCGGGCGATCCGGCCGGGCGCGGAGGGTGTCCCGCACCAGGTCCTCGCCGATCACCGCGTGGGGGGCGCCGGTGGAGGCGATGACCAGGTCGGCCCGGGCGAGCGCCGCCCCGAGGTGCTCGAAACCGAGCGCCTCGCCCTCCCACTGCTCCGCCAGCTCGGCCGCTCGCTCCTGGGTCCGGTTCACGACGATCACGGCACCGGCACCCCGCGCCCGCAGGGCCGACACGGTCTTGGCCCCCATGCGGCCGGCGCCGACCACGAGGACCACACGGCCGGTCAGGTCTCCCAGGACCTCCCGCGCGTGCCCCACGGCCACCGAGGCGACGCTGGCCGGGTTCCGGCCGATCGCGGTCTCGGCCCGCGCCCGGCGTCCCACGCGGATCGCGGTCCGGAAGAGTGCGGTGAGCACCGGGCCGCTCGCACCCTGGCTCAGGGCGAGCTTGTGCGCCTCGGCCACCTGCCCCAGCACCTCGGATTCGCCGAGGACCATCGAGTCGAGTCCGGCGGCCACCCGGCAGAGGTGGCGGGCCGCGTCCTGGTCTCGGTGCCGGTAGAGAGCGTGGGCGAACTCGCCCAC
>JBFIUJ010000223.1:0-5336 GCA_041607595.1 Gemmatimonadales bacterium
CCTGCGCCGCGGCACGCTCGACCGCGGCACGCTGCTGCTCGAGCTGGGCCGTCTTCTGGGACACTTGGTCGCCGAACGCCTTGAGGACGCCCAACTGGTGCTGCACCTCGGGGATGCCCTCGGCGAGCTGTCGGACCTCCTCCAGGGACCGGCCCAGGGTCTCGGCCCGCCGGTCGAGATCCTCCACCCGACCGGTGGCCCCCTGGTACTGCTGCTCGAGCGCCTCGAGCCGGCCGACCGCGTCCTTATGGGCGCGGGCGGTATCCGTCTGGTGTGACCGGAGCCGGGTCACGTTCTCCGCCAGCTCTCGGAGCTGAGTCCGGACCCCATCGGCCTCGCCTCGGAGCGCGTGGAACGGGCCCTCGAGGCTGGTGAAGCTCCCCAGCTGCTCGCGCAGGGCCACGGCTCCGTCGAGCTTGTGCAGGATGTCCCCGATCTGGGCCTGGACCCGCTCGGCGTCCTTCGAGCCGTTCGACACCTGGGCTTCACTGCGCTGCTGCGCCTTGGTGAGGCGCTCGGCCTGCTCCTCGACCTTCGCGAGCGTGGCCGCGAGCCGCTCCGCCGCGCCGGCTTGGCGCTCGATGGCGGACAGCCGGTCGTGCAGTCCGGCCAGGGCCGCCGTGGCATCGCTCTCCGCGAGCGCCTGCAGGCGTGCGGTGACCGACTCGGCCCGGATCACCAGCGCTTCGAGCTGCGCACGCTCCCGTTGAACCGACGCGAGGTCGGAGTGGAGGTCGCCGGGGTAGGTCTCCGGCTCGTTGCGGGAACGCCGGTTCCTGAGGAACGTGACCATGGGTGCCTCTCCTCCGTGAGGGGCAAGTGCCCGTCGCTCCGCGAGCAGGGGGTCCCGGAGCCGGCGCGAGTCAGGCAATGCGTTGAGGGCCGGTCGATCGCGCCCGCGGGGGGCCGGTCACCGACGTCGCACTCGTGCCGGACACGCGCGAGTGCCTGTGAAGGAATACAGGGGCAAACGCCGCAACGAATGTGCCAGTGTCGTGCCCGTGCAGTCGGCTGTCGCGCAGGGTCCATGGTGCAGACGAGGCAAGCCGCTGATTGCGCTCGACATTGCCCGGACCCCTCGTAGGCGGGCTCCGCGATACGCTCGGAGGGGGCGACCAGAAACGCGACGCTTGCGGGCAGGCAGTCCGCATGAACCGTCGCGGGCCGACGACAGCGGCCAAGTAGATGGCCAGGAGTAGCTAGACGGCTTTGGCGGAGGGCCGGTGGCCGAGGCCCAGAAGGGCTGAGATCAGGATGACCGCCGCGGAGATCCAGAAGACGACGGGGCCCAGGGCCGCGAACAGGAGGCCCCCGCCCACGAGGCCGACGATGCTGGCGACGGCGCCCAGGCTCCCGGCGAGCCCCTGCACGGCGCCCTGGTGGATGCTGCCCGCGGCGTCCGCCAGCAGGGAGAGGATGGAGGGCCACATGACGCCGTTCCCCAGGGCCAACAGGGCCACGGCCAGGTAGATCGTCTCGGTCGACCGGGCATCGAACAGCCAGAAGCCGAGCGCCAGCACGGTGCCGCCGGCCACCAGCAGGGTCCGCTCACCCACGCGCCGAGAGATCCATCCCAGGAGCGGGCCCTGCACCAGGACCATGAGCGCCCCCATCACCGCGAAGAAGATTCCGGTGTCGGGCAGCGACCAGCCGAGACCCTGCACGGCATAGACCGGGAAGGTGACGTAGAAGACGTTGAAGCCGAGCATGACCAGGAGGTAGACCGCGAGCAGGGTGGGGACACCGGGGAGCGCCGAGAGCCCGCGCCACCCGAGCCTGGGGGCGGCCTTCAGGTCGAAGCAGTCACGCTGCTCTTGCCCGAAGAGCTTGCGGACGTTCTGCCGCTCGGGACTCCGGGCGAGGATGCAGGGCTGGGATTCGGGCAGGCGGAATGCGATGAGCAGGGTGGCGACGAGCGAGATGAGCGCGGCGCCGAGGACCGGGGCCATCTCTCCCAGCACGGTTGCACCGAGGAGGCCCGCCAGGGCGGGACCCAGGATGAAGCCCAGGTTCGACGAGACCGCCATCTTGCCGAAGTTCGCGGCTCGGTTGTCCGCCGTGCTGATGTCTGCGAGATAGGCGTTCGCCACGGACACGTTCCCGCCGGTGAGGCCGTCCAGCGCGCGGGCCAGGAGCAGGACGGCCAGCGGAACGGTCACCGCGAACCGTCCGGCCCAGGTCGAGTCCACCTGGAGGAGCGGCGTGGTGGGCAGGAAGAACGCCACCAGGAAGATGAGCCAGGAGACGAGCGTGCCGAGCTGGCTCAGCAGCAGCACTCGGCGGCGTCCCCAGCGGTCGGACCACCGACCGAGCACGGGCGCCCCGATGAGCTGGAACGCGGAGTAGGTCGCCCCCGCGATGCCGTAGACCAGCGCGTTCCCGCCCCAGTCGGTGACCAGGAAGACCAGAAAGGGAAGGACCAGGGCGAAGCCCAGGGTCCCGATCAGGTTCACCGCGAGGATCGGAAGGAGTGGGACCCGGACCGATCCGGGAGCGGCCGGGTCTCTCCCGTCACCCCCGCCGGTCAGCGGCGCCACCATGGCGTCCAGTCGCCGGGCAGCAGCACCCGGTCGCCGTAGCACCAGGCCCAGGGCTCCGCTTCGTCGAGCGGGGCGACGATCGGGTGGCCGGTCTCCTCGTAATGGCGGCGGGCGTGGGTGGCGGGCGAGGAGTCGCAGCAGCCCACGTGGCCGCAGGCGAGGCAGATCCGGAGATGGACCCAGGTCCCACCGCCGCCGAGGCACTCGGCGCATCCCACGGTGCCGGCCGTGACCTTCCGGATCCCGTCGAGGTGGGGGCAGAGCGGCCGGAGGGCGGGGGGGATGGTCACGGACCAGAGGTACGTCCGGCGGCGGGGAAGGGCAACCGCGGCCGAGCTAGTACGCGACTCCCGGCGAGGCGCGGAGGTAGGTCGGGTCGGTCAGCTGATCGAGCATGAAGTCCGCGACGTCCGCGCGCGAGATCCGGACGGACCAGAGCCAGTGGCCGATCCCGGGACCGTGCCGGTACCGCCCCCGCTTGGCGCCGTTGGTCAACACGCCCGGCCGCACGATGGTCCAGTCGAGGCCGGAGGCGCGGATCAGCGCCTCCTGCCGCTTCTTGTCGTGGAAGTAGAACGGGAGGATCAGCGGGCGCACGAAGAGCGTGTAGTAGAGCCCCATCCTCCACCAGGCGTCGCCGAAGCCCAGGGCCGTCTCGCAGACGAGCCTCCGCACCCCGTGCCGCTCCATCGCCGCGATCAGGTTCGCGGTGCCGTCGGACAGGATCCGGTTGGGGTAGAACCACTGCTTGTGCCCCAGCGCGCTGAGCACGGCGTCCTGGCCGGCGACGGCCGCGTCGAGCGACGGCGGGCGCATCACGTCACCCTCGACCACGGTGAGGCCCGCGTGCCGGGCGGGGAGCCGGGAAGCCCGCCGCACGAGCGCGGTGACGAGATGCCCCCGCTCGATGCCCTGGGTGACCAGCTGGCGCCCGGTGCCTCCGCTCGCGCCGACGATCAGGATCCGCATCGTTTCCTCAGGGTCGGGGCAGGGCAAAGGCCACGATGGCGTCGCCCTCGCCGAAGCGGCCGCCGCCCCCGGCCGCGATGGCCACGTACTGGCGACCGGACGCCTCGTAGGTCATCGGGGTGGCCTTGCCGCCGGCGGGCAGCCCCGCGCGCCAGAGCTCGCGGCCCGTTGCGACGTCGAAGGCACGGATCGCCCGATCGAGCGTGGCGCCGATGAAGACGAGCCCGCCGGCCGTCACGATCGGCCCGCCCAGGTTGGGCGAGCCCCATTCCGCGGGCGTGGTGGCGCCGTCGGGACCGAGCATCGCGCCGAGCGGCGCCTCCCAGAGGCGATCGCCGGTCCGGAGGCTCACGGCGACCAGCGCGCCGAAGGGGGGCGGGGTGCAGGGGAGCCCGCTCGGGCCCAGCAGGAACCTGCGGCGCATCACGTAGGGCGTGCCCTCCATCCGGGTGTACTCGTACCCTTCGCCCGAGCGGTTCGATGCGCGCTGCGCGCTGTCCCGATTGAAGCCCTGCGCGGGGATGAGCTGGACCATGGCCGCGAGACGGTTCACCGGGACCACCGCGATGCCGAGGCGCTCGTCCGCGGCCACGCCGCCCCAGTGCGCGCCGCCGATGTTGCCGGGCACCACCAGCGTCCCCTCCAGGCTGGGCGGCGTGAAGATCCCCTCGTTCCGGAGCCCGGTCATCATGGCACGGCACGCGTCCCGATCGGCGGGGGTCGGACCCCAGGCCTCGTCCGCCGAGGACCGGTGGGGGGAGAGCGGGGGCGTCCGCGCGGTGAACGGTTGGGTGGGCCAGGCCTGCTCGCCGGGCGCCGTGCTGGCGGGCACGGGGCGCTCCTCGACGGGGAAGAGCGGTGCGCCGGTCTCGCGGTGGAGGACGAAGAGCTGGCCGGTCTTGGTCGCCTGGAGGACAGCCGGGACGTCGGTGCCGTCGCGCCGGAGGGTGACGAGCGCGGGCGGCGATGCGTTGTCGTAGTCCCAGAGGTCGTGGTGGACCGTCTGGAAATGCCAGACCAGCCGGCCGGTCGAGGCGCGGAGCGCCACGATCGAGTTCGCGTAGCGGTTCTCGCCCAGCCTCCGTCCGCCGAAGTAGTCCGGCGCCGGGCTCGAGGTCGGGAGAAACACGAGGTCGCGGGCCGGATCCGCCACCATCACCGACCAGACGTTCGCGGCGCCGGTCCGGCCGGCGCTTCCGTCGCCCCAGGTGGCGGCGGCGGGATCCTGGGGATCCTGGGGGATCGGGTCCCAGCGCCAGCGCAGCGCGCCGGTCCGCGCGTCGAACGCCCGCACCTCGCCGCTCGCCGGCGCCAGGCGGCTGTTGTCCGCGATGGCGGAGCCGGTGATCACGAGGTCGCCGACGACCGCGGGCGGCGAGGTCACCTGATAGGCCTGGGGCTCGAACGGCGCCACCCGCAGGCCGGCGCGCAGGTCCACGGTCCCGGCCACGCCGAAGTCGGCGCAGGGGCGACCGCCGGCCGCATCGAGCGCGACGAGTCGGGCGTCGATCGTCGCGAGGAAGATGCGACGCCGGCAGGGCGAGCCGGAGGCCGCCCGCGGGTCGAGCCAGGTCGACACGCCCCGGTTGGTGAAGTCGCCGTAGCCCCCGTCGGGGTTCACCTGCGCGTCGAAGCGCCAGCGCTCCACGCCGGTCGCCGGATCCAGCGCGATCACTCGCCCGAGGGGCGTGCTCACGTACATCGTGCCGTCGACCACGAGCGGGGTCGCTTCGAGGGAGGGCGGCCGTCCCCGGCGGGCGGCGATGCCGGCCTCGCCGGTATGGTAGGTCCACGCGACCTCGAGCCGCTGGACGTTCTCACGGGTGA
>JBFIUJ010000224.1:0-5324 GCA_041607595.1 Gemmatimonadales bacterium
GACAAACAGCGGCTTGATCCCGAGCCGGTCCCGCACCAGATGCAGCCGGCGCTCCGCGTGATCCCACACCGCCATGGCGAACATCCCGACCATCCGCCGGGTGGCGTCCTCCACCCCCCAGCGCTCATAGGCCGCGAGGATGACCTCGGTGTCGGAATGCCCGCGGAAGGCGGCGCCTCCGACCTCGAGCTCCCGGCGGAGGGCCGCATGGTTGTACACCTCGCCGTTGAAGACCACCGTGAACCGGCCGTGGGCCGAAGTCATCGGCTGGTGGCCCAGCGCGGAGAGGTCCACGATGGAGAGGCGGCGGAACCCGAAGGCGACGCCGGCGGGGTGGGTCCACACGCCGGCGTCGTCCGGTCCCCGGTGGAGGATCGGCGTGGTCATCCGCTCCGCCCGCGACCGCAGCTCGTCGGCCGACGCGGGGGCGGAGGTCCAGAGACCGGCCAGGCCGCACATGGCTCGCGCCTACCGGAGACTCACGCCGTCCGGCCCACGATCCGGCGGAGGCGGCCACCCACTCGGCCGAAGAACTCCTCGGCCAGCAGCTTGCCGTCGAGGAGTCGGGCCATGGTGCGCTGGAACCCCTCGTGCCTCGGCTTGCGCTCGAAGTGGGGGACGTAGTTGGTCTTGTTGCCGAAGCCGAGCACGCGCCGGTCCTCGGCCGACAGGTCGCCGAGGAAGGCGGCGTTGAGCAGCAGGGGGTGGTACCGATAGTACTCGACGTCTTCCCGCTGGAGGGGCACGCTCGGGTCGTGGTAGTTGTAGAACACGGCATGGCGGGGCTCGAGGATCGGCACCGCCTGCCGGTGAATCCCCGACGTATCGAACAGGATGACCGTCCCGGCGGGGCCCGTCGCCTCCACCAGCCGATCGGCGGGGTGCCGCGCCGCCTCGTCCCGGGAGATCGTGCGCGGGTGGATCTGCCCGTGGGTGCCGCGGATGTAGTTGAAGGCCCCCGACCGGACGTCGGTGAGGTAGAGCGCCAGCTTCACCTCGCGCTGCACCTCCCGGATCTTGGATTGGTCGTACCAGGCGT
Organism: Gemmatimonadales bacterium; assembly: GCA_041607595.1. Classification (GTDB taxonomy): domain Bacteria; phylum Gemmatimonadota; class Gemmatimonadetes; order Gemmatimonadales; family GWC2-71-9; genus JBFIUJ01. The sequence continues at coordinate 1,040 of JBFIUJ010000224.1, forward strand.
CTCCGTGCCAGCCGTGGAAATCCCGGCGCGTCGGCAGGGAGAGCCATCCCTTGGCCTCGACCAGCTCGTAGGCCGGACCGATGTACTGGCCCAACGCCTCCGTCACGGTCGGATGCACCGCGATGTCCACGAACCCCTGGTCCAACAGCAGGACGTCCTGGACCATGTGGCGATAGCGCTCGGTCTTCTCGAACCCGGGGAAATCGTTCCACCGCAACCGCTTCAACATGTTGCGGAAGGCGCGCTGCATGCTCGCCAGCTGGGCCGGAGCGAGCAGGTCGTGCAGCACGACGATGCCGTGCTCCTCCAGCTCCGCGGCGATGTTGGAGGTGGCAACCTGGGCGGCCATAATGTCTTCCCCTCGGTCGAGAATGATGTCCGTGAAGGTGGGCGAGAGCCCCGCAGGCCCGGCAGGGGCAAGTCCCGGGCCCGTCGCGACGGCGCCCCACCCTTCGAAACCCTGCTCTGCCAAGGCGGTGAGGACGCCCGTCGCCGGGCGAGGGTGTGTCGCTGTTGCGACTATACCACAATCGCCGGCGTCCTGTAGCCCCGAGGCATCAGCGGAGCGGTTCGCGCGTGTCGAGAACTGGCATCGTTCGGACCCACCGACGCCGGAAGGCCGGGTAGCGAACTGTCAGGTAGCGGTTCAAGCCGCGCCGATGCCACTCCCGAGCCAGGTACAGGGTGGCCGCGATCGAGACCACGAAATAGGCGGGCCACCACGGGGAGTACGGCAGGGCCAGCAGCCGGAGGACCGTGTAGTAGACGTAGAACTGCACCAGGAAGACGAAGAGGCTCGTTTCTCCGATCATCGCCAGGCCCCGCCGGACATGCACTAGCCACCCGCGGGCCTCCACCACCAGGAGACCGGCCAAGAGCACGAGCCCCGCGCCTCCGAAGAATAGGAAATAGGCGGGGGAGGGGGGAAACTTCATGGTCGGCGAGAGGAGCGCGCGGACCGGCTCGTTCACGACCAGTCCGGCGGGACCGCCATCGCCGAGGAGGGCCCGCAGCGCGATGACAACCGCCGCGGCCGCCGAGCCGAGCCCGGCCATCCGCCACACGGCAGAGGGGCGGCGCGCCGGGTCGGCGAGGGGCTCGCCGAGGGCGGTGCAGACCAGGAAGAAGCCGACCCAGGGCACGAGGGGGAGGTCGTAGGTCAGGATGCGGCCGTTGGCCGACCCGATCAGCAGCTCTTCCATGAGCTGGGGCCACCCCAGGCGGGGCATCCACAGCATCTGCATCACGGCCGAGACGAGCAGCATCCCGAGCCCGAGGAGGACCCGTTGGAGGGCGGACGTCACCGGCACGATCAAGGCCCCCAGGATGAGCGCCACGCCGATCACATCGGTGATGTACCCGACCCGCAGCAGGCTGGAGAGGCTGGCGGTCATGGGGACGTGGGCGATGACGACGAACACCCGTCCGATGGTCAGCAGGAAGAGCCCGCGATCGAGGTAGCGGTCCCGGAGCCGCTCCACATCCCGGCGGGCCACGAACAGGTACCCGAGCACCACGCCACTGATGGCCATGAAGGTCGGCGACGCCACCATGCCGATGAGATTGGCGAGCCCGGCGAGCTCTCGGGCGCCGGCGGTGGCGAAGTATCCGTTTCCGAAGTGCGCGATGAAGACGAAGAGCATCGCGGCGCCGCGCGCCGAGTCGATGCCGCCGATCCGGCCGGCATCCGTCCTCCGCGGCTCCGGGGGACCCGTGGCCGGCGATGGCAGGGAAGCGGACTGCCCGGCCGGGGCGGCGACCGGGTCGGCAAGGTCCGTGGAAGTCGACGGCATGGGGCCATTCGAAGCAGAGGGCATGCCATGCCAAGTCAGGGAATGATGGTAGATTCCGATACACCCCGGGGTTCCTTCGGGCCCCCTTGGCCACGATCTTGCACCCTCAGGTTGCGCCCGCGAAGGCCTCGGCCATGCAACCACTTCGGATCCCCTAGGACCCATGCCGTCTCTGCTCGCCGTTTGTCCCGTCCCGCTGTGGCCCGCCAGCAACGGCTACTCGCTACGGGTGGTACACCTCCTCCCCGAGCTGGCCTCGACCTGGGAGGTGTCCCTGGTGGCGGCGGCTTCCCCGCCGGGCGCGGACCAAACCGATACGCTGCCGCTGCACGAGTACGTGCCGGTGCCACTCGGGGGACGGATCGCGACCATGCCGTGGCAGCTGGATACCGAGACCCTGCGGACCGCGGTGCACGCGCTGCTGCGACGCCACCGTCCCGATGCGGCCCTCCTGTGGTCCGGGTCCGAGTTCCTGGCGATCGACGACCCGGCGTTCCCCCCGGCGGTGGGCGACCGGATCGACTGCGCCGCCCTGGCCGGGTGGCGGAACGCCAAGAGCCAGCCGGCGCTGCGGGATCGGTGGCATGCGCTGCAGGCCGCCTGGCAGGCGGCCTGGTACGAGCGAAAGGCCGTGCGCGCGCTCGACGCGACCACGGTCGTCGGGTCCGAGGACGCGCGCGTGATGCGGGCGATCTCCGGGCGCCGGACGGTCCACCCGGTCCCCAACGGGGTGGACACCTCCATCCCTCCGGCGCCGGAGGGACCGCGTCCGGCCGTCATCTTCACCGGGGTGATGAGCTACCAACCGAACGTGGACGCCGCGCTCTACTTCGCCAACGCCGTCTGGCCGCGCGTGCGGGCGGCGGTTCCCGACGCCCGCTTCCTCGTGGCCGGCCGCGAGCCGAGCCCCGCGGTGCAGGCCCTGGCCCAGCTGCCCGGGGTGGAGATTCGGGCCGACGTCCCGGCGATGGGCCCCGTCCTGGACGAGGCGTGGATCGCGGTGGCGCCGATGCGGTCCGGGTCGGGCATCAAGAACAAGGTTCTGGAAGCCTGGGCACGGGAGCGCCCGGTGGTGATGACCCGCCTGGCGGTGAACGGCTTGGCGATGGACGATCGCATGGGGGCCCTGGTGGCCGACGCGCCGAGCACGATGGCGGACCTGGTGGCCGCGCTGCTGACCGACGAGCACCAGCGCCGCTACTGGGGCGGCCTGGGCCGGGAGCTGGTCCTGCGCCATCACACCTGGCGCCAGGCGGCCGACCGCATCTCGGCGCTGCTGTCGGCGGCCTCGAACGCGGCGACCCCCGGCGCTCCGCGGGAGGACCGCTCACCGCTGATGGCCGCCTCGCCGAGCTGACCCCCCTGCCCACCTCCCACCCCCCATGACGCTCCGCATCGCGGTGCTGGTGAACCTGGCGCCGCGAAAGCAGGGATCGCTGGAAGACTGGCTCGTCGCCCTCGCCCGAGAGGCTCGGGCCCGAGGCCACGGCGTGGACGTGTTCGGCCGCGAGCCCATCCTCCCCCAGGTGGCGGGGGCCCTGCGCGAGTCCGGCGCCGGATGGGCCCCGCTCGACGACCTCACCCGCTCGCCCCTGGTCGGCATTCGCCGGCTGCGCCGCTACGACGTGCTCCACCTCAACCTCTTCGCGGCCCGAAGCCGGGAGGCGCTGCTGGCCTATGCCGCGTGGCCCGCGCGGGTCGTCTTCGTGGACCACCATTCCGGGTTTCGCGGGGGACCGGGCCTGCCGGGCCGGCTGAAGCGCTGGGTTCTGAATCGGGTGACCATGCCGCGCGTGAGCCGACTGCTGGGAGTCTCGGAGTACGTCCGTCGGCGGGGAGAGGAGACGCTGGGGCTGCCCCGCGAGCGGACCGCCACGGTGTACAACGGGGTGGATCTCCGGCGGTTCGCCTACCGGCCACCGGGCGGCAGCCGGGGAGCCCGGGCGGGAGTGCTCGCGGTAGCCCATCTCATCCCGGACAAGGGCATCGAGCACCTGCTCGGGGCAGCTGCCCTCCTCGGTCGGGACGGACCGGTGGTGACCGTCGTCGGAGACGGGCCGGACGAGCCGAGGCTCCGCGCGATGGCAACGGAGCTCGGGGCCCGGGTGCGCTTCGCGGGACTGCGGGACGACGTGCACGGGCTCCTGGCCGAGAGCGCCCTCTTCGTCCACCCGGCCGTCTGGGAAGAGGCGTTCGGCCTGACGATCGCGGAAGCGATGGCCTGCGGGTGCCCCGTCGTGGCTTCGCGGGTGGGCGGCATTCCGGAGCTGGTCGAGGACGGAGTCTCGGGCCTGCTGGTCCCCCCGGGGGACCCGGTGGCGTTGGCGCAGGCGATCCGCCGCCTGCTCGACGATCCCGCCCTGGCCGTGCGCTGCGCGGAGGCGGCGCGGGCTCGGGTCGAGGAGCGGTTCGGGCTCGACCGCTGCGTGGCCGAGCACGTCACCTGGTGCGAGCGCGCGGCCGCGCGCTAGCGCTCGAGCGCGGCGAGCAGC
>JBFIUJ010000225.1:0-5321 GCA_041607595.1 Gemmatimonadales bacterium
CGACATCGAGATCATCTTCGTGGACGTCTCCGAGGCCCGCGCGCGGCTCGCCGAGTGGAACGCGGACCCCCGAGTCGGCATCCTGCTCGCCGGGGACATCCCGACGATGGTCGAGCTCCGCCGGGGGAAGGACCAGATCGCGCGGGTGAACCTGGGCGGCATCCACCACCGCCCCGGGCGGACGGAGCGCCTCCCCTACGTGTACCTGAGCGACGAGGAGTTGGAGACGCTGCGCGGGCTGGCGGCCGCTGGTTGCACGATCACGGCCCAGGCCGTCCCCACCGAGGAGGCCGTGCCGCTGGCCCGGCTCGCATGATGGACCTCCCCTGGCCGACCCTCGGCGCGCTCCTCGCCTGGGGCACGGTGGTCGGCGTGGACCTGGTGAGCGTGCCGCAGGGCATGATCGCCCGCCCCTTCGTCGCCGGGGCCGTGGCCGGCGCGATCCTGGGCGATCCGGCGGCCGGCGTTCGGATCGGCATCGCGCTCGAGCTGTTCGCCCTCGACGTCCTACCGGTCGGCGCGGTACGATACCCGGAGTACGGCCCCGCCACGGTGGCCGCGGTGGCCGTGGGCGTCTTCGCGCCCTGGGAGCTGGCCCTGGGCCTGAGCGTGATGCTCGGGCTCGTGCTGGCCCTCTTCGGCGGGTGGAGCATGCAGTCGGTGCGGCGGGCCAACGCCCGGTCCGTCCGGACCCACTCGGCCCGGCTCATGGCGGGGGACTACGCCACCGTGCGGCGGATCCACTTCCAGGGGCTCGCGCGGGACCTCGTCCGCGCGGTGGTGGTGACCGCGGTGGGGCTCGCCCTCGCGCTCGCGGTCCGTCGGGTCCCGCTGGCGCGACCGGAGGCGGTGGGACTCACCCTGGTGGCGGTGGGCGCCGGATGCGCCGCCGCCTTCGGGGGGGCGTGGCGCGGGGCGGGGCACGGAAGCCGGCTCCGCTGGCTCGCCGCCGGCATGGCCGCCGGCCTCGCCTGGGTGCTGCTAGGATGAGGGGCGCGCTGAGGAGCTGGGTCCGGCTGCTGGCCCTCCAGGCCTCCTGGAACTTCGAGCGGATGCAGGGCATCGGCATGGGGCACGCGGCCGAGCCCCTGCTGCGCGACCTCCAGGTCATGGACCCGGCCCGCCACACGGAAGCCACGGTGCGCTCCGCGGACTTCTTCAACGCGCACCCGTACCTGGCGGGACTGGCCCTGGGCGCGCTGGCCCGCGCGGAGCTGGACGGGGCCCCGGAAGAGCAGATCGTGAGGCTCCGCAAGGCGCTCTGCGGCCCGTTGGGCGCCATGGGCGACCAGATCTTCTGGGCCGGTCTCCTGCCGGCGCTGATGGCCGCGGCCCTGGTGCTCGCCGTGCTGGGCGCCCCGTGGATCGGGGTCGCGGTGTTCCTGGGCGGCTTCAATCTGGTGCGCCTCGCGGTCTCCCGCTGGGCGCTGGCGCGGGGACTCTCCTCCGGGCTCATGGTGGGCGCCGCGATCGCCCGCTCCTGGCTGCCGCGGTGGATGGTGCTGGCGGCCCCGGTGGCCGCCGCGCTGGTGGGCGCGGCCCTGCCCCTCACCGGCGCGTGGCTGCTGGAGGGCTTCGGCCCGGGCGGAGTGGCGGCGGCGCTGGTCATCGCGCTCGCGGGGACGCTGTTGGTCCGGTGGATCGGCTCGGTCCTGACGCCGGTGCGGTTCGCGCTGCTGGCGGCGCTGCTCACGGTGATCTGGCACCGGGTGGCGGGATGATCGAGCGCGCCGCCATCATTGTGAACCCGCTGGGGCTGCACGCGCGCCCCGCGGCGAAGATCGTCCGCTTGGCGAGCCAGTTTACCTCGGACATCGAGGTCGTAAAGGACGACATGAAAGTCAACGGGAAGAGCATCATGGGGGTGATGATGCTGGCCGCGGAATGCGGCAGCACCATCACCATCCGCGCCAACGGCGAGGACGCGGAGGCGGCGGTCAGCGCGCTGGCCGCGCTCGTGTCGGACGGGTTCGGCGAATCGTGACCGCCTCCTCCGTGCTCCGGGGCATCGGCGTGTCGCCGGGCGTGGCCTACGGCCCCGCCGTCATCGTGCGGCTCGACTTCCCCGAGGTGCCGGACCGCGGGGTCCCCCCGGAGGCGGTGGAGGGCGAGGTGGCCCGCCTGCACGAGGCCGTGCACCATGTGGTCGGGAGTCTCGAGGCGCTGCGGGACCGCGTCGCCCAGCGGGCGGGCGAGGAGGAGTCCCGCATCTTCGACGCGCAGATCCTGATGGTGGGGGACATGGAGTTCCTGGCCAGCGTCGAGCTGCTGATCCGCAACAACTTCCTGAGCGCGGAGACGGCGTACGAGTTCAAGGCCCTGGAGCTCCGCTCCCTCTGGGCCGATTCGGGGAGCGCCCGGCTCCGCGAGCGGATGGCGGACCTCACCGCCATCCAGCGCCGGGTGCTCCACCGGCTCCTGGGCAAGCCGGACAAGGACGAGAACGAGTGGTCCTCCGCCGAGCTCGACGAGCAGGTCATCATCATCGCCCACGAGCTTTCCCCCGGCCTCACCGTCCAGCTGGACCGGGAGCGCGTGGTCGGCCTGATCAGCGAGGAGGGCACTCGCACCGCCCACGCCGCCATCCTGGCCCACTCCCTCGGGATCCCGGCCGTGATGGGCGTGTCCGGCGCGCTCGACCGGATCAAGGGCGGCACCGTCCTGCTCCTGGACGGCCAGAGCGGGACCATCCTGATCGAGCCCTCCCGCCACGATCTCGAGGCCGCCAAGTCCCACATGGCCCGCCGCCATCGGCTGGAGCTGGAGATGGATGCGGCCGCGAGCGAGCCGGCCGCCACGCCCGACGGCCGGGTGTTGACCCTGATGAGCAACGTGGACCTCCCCGAAGAGATCGAGCCCGCGGTGCGCCACGGCGCGCAAGGGGTGGGGCTCCTGCGGACCGAGTTCTTGATCACCGGGCGCGCCACCCTTCCCACCGAGGACGAGCAGACCGCCTACTTCCAGCGGGTCGCCCGCGCCTTCCGGCGGCACCCGGTGGTGATCCGCTCTTTCGACCTCGGCGGGGACAAGTTCCCGGCCGCCTTCCAGGCCCCGCACGAGGCCAACCCCTTCTTGGGCTGGCGCTCGATCCGGGTCTGCCTGGACCAGCCCGAGATCTTCCGTCCGCAGCTGCGGGCCGTGCTGCGGGCCGCCGTGGACCGGGACCTCCAGCTCATGCTGCCCCTCGTCACCCAGGTGGAGGAAGTGACCCGCGCCCGGGAGATGATGCTGGAGGAGGCCGCGGCGCTGGCCCGCGCGGGCATCCCCGCCGCGGACCGGGTCCCCATCGGGGCGATGGTCGAGACCCCGGCCGCGGTGCTGATGGCCGACCACCTGGCGGAGGTCTGCGACTTCTTCAGCGTGGGGACCAACGACCTTACCCAGTACACGATGGCGGTGGATCGCGGCAACGCCCGCCTGGCCGACCGGTTCATGCCGCACCATCCGGCGGTGCTCCGGCAGCTGCGCACGGTGCTGGAGGCGGGCAAGGCAGCCGGCATCTCGGTGGGGATCTGCGGCGAGATGGCCTCCGAGCCGATCACCGTCGTGTTGCTCATGGGTCTCGGCTTCACCCAGCTCAGCGTGTCGCCCCCGGCGTTACCGCTGGTGAAGTGGGTCATCCGCAGCGTGCAGGCCGAGGCCGCCGACCGAGCGGCCCTCACGGCCCTCGGGTTGCGCACGGCCGACGAGGTCGTACGGCTGCTGCGGGAGACGGTCGCCTCGCACCTGGACATCCGCCTCCTCGACCCCCACGGCGCGTTGCCCGGCCGAGGGCTCTCCGCTAGTTTCCCCTCTCCGACGATCACCATCACCGACTAGCCGTGCGAGCCCGGATGCGCCTTCCCAAGCAGTCTCCCGCCCCCCAAAAGCGACACGTCTTCACCTCCGAATCGGTGACCGAAGGCCACCCCGACAAGGTGGCCGACCAGATCTCCGATGCGGTGCTCGACGCGATCCTGGCCCAGGATCCGGAGGGACGGGTGGCGTGCGAGACGCTGGTCACCACCGGCATGGCGGTCGTGGCCGGAGAGATCACGACTTCGACCTACGTCCACATCCCGGACGTGGTGCGCGCCACGATCGAGGACATCGGCTACACCGACGCCAGCTTCGGGTTCGACTTCCGCACCTGCGCGGTGCTGAGCTCGATCGACCGCCAGTCGCCCGACATCGCCATGGGCGTGGATGCGAGCGGCAAGAAGGCGCAGGGCGCGGGCGACCAGGGCATGATGTTCGGCTACGCCACGGTGGAGACCAAGGAGCGCATGCCGCTCCCCATCGTGCTGGCCCACCGGCTGGCCGAGCGCCTCGCCGCCGTCCGCAAGGGCGAGAACGGGGCCGCCAAGCTCGACTGGCTCCGCCCCGACGGGAAGTGCCAGGTGTCGGTCGAGTACCAGGGCGACTGCCCGACCGCGGTGCGGACCGTCGTGGTCTCCACCCAGCACGCCGAGCGCGTGGGCAACCGGCAGCTCAAGCACGGCACGATCCGGGAGGCCATCATCGAGGAGGTGATCCGCCCGGTCCTGGAGGACGCCGAGCTGGACGCCGCCCAGACCAAGTTCCTGATCAACCCGACCGGCCGGTTCGTGGTCGGCGGCCCCCACGGCGACGCCGGCCTCACCGGCCGCAAGATCATCGTGGACACGTACGGCGGGATGGCCCGCCACGGCGGCGGCGCCTTCAGCGGGAAGGACCCGTCCAAAGTGGACCGCTCGGCCGCGTACGCCACGCGGTGGGTGGCGAAGAACATCGTGCACGCCAAGCTCGCCCGGCGCTGCGAGGTCCAGGTGGCCTACGCCATCGGCGTGGCCGAGCCGGTCTCCATCATGGTGGACACGTTCGGGACCGGGGCGCTGCCCGATGCCCAGCTCGAGCGCATCGTGGGCGAAGTGTTCGACCTCACGCCGAAGGGCATCATCGACGCCCTCAAGCTGAAGCGTCCCATCTACCGGCCCACCGCCGCCTACGGCCACTTCGGGCGGAAGCCCCACGAGGCCTCGGTGGCCGGCCGCCGCGAGTCGTTCTTCACGTGGGAGCGCACCGACCGCGTCAAGGACCTGCAGCAGGCGGCCGGCTAGGCGGCCGCGATGATCGAGGTCACCGTCGCCCACCTGGGCCTCGACCGGACGACCAACTCGCCGGTCGTGATCCTCCGCGAGAAGGAGGGGACCCGGGTGCTGCCGATCTGGATCGGCCCGGCGGAGGCCAGCGCGATCGCGATGGAGATGCAGGGGGTCAAGGCCCAACGCCCGCTAACCCACGACCTGCTGAAGCAGGTCATCACCGGCCTCGGCGGCGAGCTGCGCCGGGTGCTGATCAGC
>JBFIUJ010000226.1:0-5297 GCA_041607595.1 Gemmatimonadales bacterium
GCCACGAGCCCGGCCTCCTGCAGGCCCTGGGTGAGCCAATCGCCGGCGAGCCGCCCCCAAGTGGCGAGGGAGGAATCCCCGGTTTCGTTGACGAGGGCCGCGACGGCGATCGGGGCGGGGAGGCCGCCGGCCGGCGTGCGGGACCGACTCAGGGCGATGACCGAGCCCAGGGCGAGCAGCGCCGCGGCGGCGCCCGCGATCCAGGGCCAGCGGCGCGCGGGGGCCGATGCCCGAGGCCGGTCGTGGGCGGCGGCCTCGGCCGGCAGGGGCGTCACGACGTCCTCCAGGGCGCGGAGGATCTCCACCGACGCGGGGCGGGCTGCCGGGTCTGCCGCGAGGCAGCGGCCGACCAGGTCCACCACGGTCGAGGGCGCCCGACCGTCCAGGAGGCGCGCGGCGGCGTCGCCGAAGGCGGGGCCGGGCTCCGGCGGAGGTCCGACCCCGCTCAGCATCTCGGCGGCCAGGACCCCCCAGGCCCAGACGTCGGCCCGGTCGCCGACCGCGCCGGCCGAGGCCTGCTCGGGGGCCATGTAGCCCGGCGTGCCGATCGGGAGTCCGGCGAAGGTGAGGCGATCGGCCACCGGGCCCGCCATTGGGAGCAGCTTCGCGATGCCGAAGTCCAGCAGGTAGGCGTGCCCACCCACGCACAGGACGTTCTCCGGCTTCAGGTCGCGGTGCACGATTCCCGCCGCGTGGGCGTGGGCCAGGGCGTCCGCGATGTCGCGCAGGAGGACGACCGCTTCGCCGGATTCCATGGCTCCTTCGCGCCGGAGGCGACGCCGGAGCGGCTCCCCGCCGACATAGGGCATCACGTAGTAGAGGAGGCCGTCGGCTTCTCCGGAGTCGATCAGCGCGAGGATGTGGGGATGGGCGAGCTGGGCGGCGATGTGCACCTCTTGCAGGAACCGCTCCGCGCCGAGGAGCTCCGCCGCCCAGGGGTGCATCACCTTGAGCACGACCTTGCGGGCGTGCTTCTGCTCGTGGGCCAGGAACACGGTCGCCATGCCGCCGCGGCCCAGCTCGTCCTCCGGCACGTAGCGGTCGGCCAGGGCCGAGGCCACCCGAGCCGCCAAGTCCGGATCCTCCCGGGCGAGCAGCATCGGCGGCTCCCGGTCCAGGATGCCGTCGGCGCGGTCGTGGGCGGCGAGGAGCCGCTCGACCTCCCGCCGGAGCGCGCGATCCTCCCCGCAGGCCTCGGCCAGATAGGCCCGGCGGTCGGAGGGTGGAAGCTCGACCGCCCGATCGAAGATCTCCCCGACCCGGTCTTCAGTCCTCGCCATAGAGCTCCCGGTAGAGCCAGGCCCGGGCTCGGACCCAATCTCGGCGCACGGTACGGGCGGTCACCTCCAGAGCGTCGGCGGTTTCCTCCTCGGTGAGGCCGCCGAAGAACCGGCACTCGACGACTTGCCTGAGCCTCGGCTGCTCGTTCCCCAAGCCCTCGAGCGCCGCGTCGAGGTGCAGCAGCTCCAGGTCGGCTGGCTCGTCGCCCCGGCCCTGGAGCGCGCCCCCGGCGTCGTGCTGGGGGCTGCGCTTAAGGGCATTGCGCCGACGGGCGTGGTCCACCAGAATCTGGCGCATGGCGCGGGAGGCGACGGCCAGGAAGTGAGCGCGGCTGCGGGCACCGGGGTCACCGGCGGCGGCGAGCTTGAGGTAGGCCTCGTGGACCAGCGCGGTGGGCTGGAGGGTGTGACCCGGCTGCTCCCGGGCGAGCTGCCGCCGGGCCGCGCGGCGCAGCTCGGCGTAGACCAGGGGGAAGAGGCGGTCGAAGGCGTCCGCGCGACCCTCGCCCGCCTCGATCAGGAGGCGGCTGACCTCTCCAGGCGGTGGGCGGTGGTCGGATTCTGGCATGGACCTGAGGACTTCCGGCGTGACGTGTCCGCTTCGCGGAAGGTTTTTCGCAATATAGGGCGATAGGAAGATCACAGCCATTTCGACAGACCATGCAGGAGGCAGACATGCGATCGCTCGTCGTCACCCTGGCCACGCTCGCCGCGCTGGCGTCCGCGGCGGAGGCGCAGGCCCCGGCAGACCCGGTACCGCTCTACGAGAACCTCGGCTCGCTCTCGTATCGGATCACCACGGCCGAGGCCGCAACCCAGCGGTACTTCGACCAGGGCCTGCGGCTTCTCTATGCCTTCAACCACGCCGAGTCGGAGCGGGCCTTCCGGGAGGCCGAGCGGCGGGACTCCTCATGTGCGATGTGCGCGTGGGGGGTGGCCATGGCCCTCGGACCCAACATCAACGCCCCCATGGACTCGGCGGCTGGGGTGGCGGCCTATGCCGCGATCCAGCGCGCGCGTGGGGCGCTCGACCGGGAGACGGAGGCGGAGCGCGGCTTGGTGGAGGCGTTGGCCCAGCGCTACGCGCCGGTGCCTCCCGCCGATCGGGCCGCCCTGGACTCGGCCTACGCCCGGGCGATGAGCGCCCTGGCCACGCGGATGCCGGGCGACATCGAGGCCCAGGTGCTGGCCGCGGACGCCTTGATGAACCTCAGCCCGTGGAACTACTGGACCAAGGAGGGGCAGGCGCGTCCGGCCACGAACGAGATCCTGTCCCGGCTCGAGGCGTCGATGGCCAAGAACCCCAACCACCCGGGGGCCTGCCATCTCTTCATCCACGCCGTCGAGGCCCGCGAGCCGGCGAAGGCGGTCGCCTGCGCCGAGCGGCTGGCCGAGCTCATGCCCGGAGCGGGCCACATCGTGCACATGCCGGGACACATCTACATCCGGGTCGGCCGCTACGCGGACGCGATCGCCGCCAACCGGCACGCCGTGCATGCCGACGAGTCCTATCTGGAAGGGCCCTACGTGAGCCAGCGGGGCATCTATCCCCAGGGCTACTACCCGCACAACTATCACTTCATGGGATTCGCGGCGGCGATGGCGGGCGACAAGAAGACGGCGCTCTACGCCGCGCGCAAGGTGGCCGAGAAGGTCGGCCCGGAGGTCGCCCGGGCGCACGGCTGGCTCGAGGCGATCACGCCGTTCCTCTACTGGACCCAGGTCACCTTCGGCGAGTGGGACGCGATCCTGGCCGAGCCCCTGCCGCCCAGCGACCTGCGCTTCACGACCGGCATGGCGTACTACGCGCGGGGCATGGCGTTCGCCGCGAAGGGGCGGTGGGCCGAGGCGCGGGTGGCGCTCGACACGGTGCAGGCCACCGCCGCCCAGGCGCCCGACGGGGACAACAAGACGGCGCTCGCGATCGCGGCGCTGTCCCTGGAGGGGGAGATCGCCCTCCGGAAGGGGAACGCCAAGGGCGCCGTGACCGCGCTCACCAAGGCGGCGGCGTTGGAGGACGGCATGGTCTACACCGAGCCCCCCACCTGGTACTATCCGGTGCGTCAGTCGCTCGGCAAGGCGCTGCTCGCCGCCGGCCGCCCGGCCGATGCGGAGCGCGCGTACCGAGAGGATCTCGATCGCGTCCCGGCGAACGGCTGGTCACTCTTCGGGCTCGCGGCGAGCCTGGAGCGGCAGGGCAAGCGGGATGAGGCGAAGACGGTCCGAGCCCAATTCCAGGACGCCTGGGCGCAGGCGGACGTGACGATCACCGCCTCGCGGTTCTGAGCCTCCCGTCCCGGCGGCACCCGAGGCCCGCGCGAGCGGGCCTCGCGGCTTTTCTGAGGGTCTGGTCCTGCATCGGGACAATGCGACGTGGATCGGAGCATACCAGTCGCGGAGCGGGCACGGGGCTCGAGCCCCGAGAATCGGCGGCTTTCCCCGGGGTCGAGCGTGGCACGTCGTCTGCCCGATACACGGGCACACGTGAGACGGTTCCCCCAGAATAAGGACGGCACGCCATGCGTAGTATCACCCGCTCGATTCTCGCGCCCTGCGCCCTGCTCGCCTTCTCGCTGGGCGGCTGCGCCGACGGTACCGCACCGCAGCTCGGGCTCGGGGACGTCGTGTCCGACTCCACTTCCGACTCCACCTCGGCGGCAACGGCCCGAGTGCGGTGCGAGGTGCGGTCGGACGGGCCGCGCTCGAAGATCTCGGTGGACGGACGGAACCTGAGCCCCGCGGGCGGCCGCTACTTCGCCCGGGTGCAGTCGGGCGCGAACTCGGCCGAGGCTCCGCGACAGACGGCCGTCGGCGACGAGGCGGAGTTCGATTTCGACAGCAACCCGAACGACGTCGCGGCAGGCGCCACGGCCATCCCGGCGGACTTCATTCAGGTGGTCGAGGGCGACGACGTGACGGCGCAGGTGTTGGACGACTCGGGCACCGTGGTGGCGAGCGGGGCGGCCGACTGCCGGGCCCGGTGAGGATCGCCCGGCGGCCGGCGCACACGAGGCCCGCTTGCGCGGGCCTCGTGTCGTTGCGGGGCCAGGATCAGCGGGACGAGCGGCGGGCCCTGCCGACCAGCACCGTGATATTGTCGCTCCCGCCGTTCTCCAGGGCGAGGTCCAGGAGCTTGCGGCAGACCTGCTCGGACGACTCCATGGTCCGGAGCTGCTCGGCGATTTGGGCGTCGGTCACGTGCTTGGTCAGGCCGTCGGTGCAGAGGAGCACGACGCAATCCCGCGGGCTGATGTCGAGCCGGGCCACCTCCGGCATCGCCTCCTCGCTGCCGATCGCGCTGGCGAGCACGTGGCTCAGGGGCGAGCCCGCGGCCTGCTCGGCCTGCAGCACGCCTTCGTCCACCAGGCTCTGGGCCAGGGTCTGGTCGCGGGTCACCTGCCGCAGGGTCCCCTTGCCCCAGTAGTAGCAGCGGCTGTCGCCCACCTGGACCACGTAGATCCAGGGCCACACCGCGATCGCCACGGTCAGGGTCGTGGCCATGCGCTTGGGGCGGCCGCCGCCGCCCGACGTTCGCGCGGCCGATTCCGCGCGGACCGCCGTGTGCGCCTCGAGCGCCGCTTCGCGCAAAGCCTCCGCGAATTCGCCGCCGCCGTCTGGCTCGGTGTCCACGGCATGGTAGCACCGGAGGGTGGACGACACATATCGGGTGATGGTCTCGGTCGCGAGTCGGCTCGCATCGCCGCCCTCGGTGCTGCCGCCGACGCCGTCGGCGACGAGGAGGATCGTGGCGAGGCGCTGGCCCCGGAGGGGGAGACCATCGGGGTCGGGGAGGCTGGTGCCGTGGATGACGACCTGGGGATGGACGGTGCAGAGGAGGAAGTGATCCTGATTCTGGCGGCGGACCTTGCCGGGGTGGGTCAGCCCGAAGAGATCCAGCTCCTCGTCGCGCGGGCGCAAGCCCGGGACGGCGGTGACGGTGGTGGTAGTCAGCAGATCGGATGACGCCATAGACCTCTCCCTCGGGTTCGCCGGGCGGCGGTCCGTACCGGGGACGGA
>JBFIUJ010000227.1:0-5293 GCA_041607595.1 Gemmatimonadales bacterium
CCGCCGCCTTCCCCGCCGCCCGGACCGTAAATCCCACGGCCGCGTCCCGATCCACCAAGACCCGCTCCGGCACCGGGTCGTCCGCCCGCCAGCGGAGTCGGGGACGGGAGCGGCCGGTCGCCCGCTGATCCAGGAAGATGAGGTCCCCCGCCTCGAGGAGGGCCGACATCTCGCCGAGCGCGGAGGGGTTGTCGGCAAGCTGGGTGGAGGAGCCGCCGGGTCCCCCGGCGAGGTAGACGAGGGGCGGGCGAGGGCCGGCGGGGCTCTTCAGCCGGACGAAGGCGAGCTCGATGAGGCGCGACTCCGGCCGCGCCCGGTTTTCCGACACCCAGAGGCGGCCCACCTCGGCCGCGATCGTGCGCCCGCCGGCGTTCAGGGATCTGGTCTCGATCGCGACGTCGCCCGCGCGTCGGGCCTCTTGCGCGGCTGCCATCCGAGGCGGATATGCGAGGACTGCGGCGGCCACCAGGACGAGGGAGGCAGGGCGCACGAGGGCTCCTCTGGAAGGGGGTGCCCTGCCGTACGAGGATCGATGTCGGGTGTTTCGAATTGGGACGAACGGATCAGCCTCGGAAGACGCTCTCCGAGTGCCAGGCCAGCAGGGTGGGCTCCGGCCGATCACCGGCGACGTGGGGGAGGCGCACCTCGGCCCCGTCCAGTCCGGCGTAGGATTCTCCCCCGCCGAACTCCTTGGCGAGACGGGGGCTCACGCGTACCCGGTGCTTCGGGGTGATGGTGAGGTAGCCACGGTCGAAGAGCCGCCGCAGGTCCGAGCGGAGCAGGATGCCGTTCCGCACCTGGTGCACGCCGCCCTCCCGCACCGGGCGCACGTGGGTGGCCTCCAGCACGGGCAGCGCCGCCTCACCGGTCACCGCGCAGCGCCGGTCGTAGGCGTCGGTCACCAGCACCCGAAAGGTCCCCTCTCCCATGCGCGATCGCACCAGGACCGGCTCCGCGAAGATCCCGAGCTGGCTCCCCGATCCCCGCACGCCGTGGCGACCCATCACCGACTCCCACAGCGCGCTGCCGTCCCGCGCCCGCAGGTCGTATCCCTTGCCGAACGACACGTTGGGGTGGAAGTCCTCCGGGGCGGGGATCCAGTTGCGCTCGTCGAAGAAGAAGGGATCCTGCAGCACGATGCAGCCGACGACGTAGTCCTCGCGCGCGTCGGGCGCCTCCCGGTACCGGGCGGCGAGCTCGCGCATGGCGGCAGGCGATTCGGCGCCGTTCTTCGCGCCGAAGGCGTCCCAGGCGACGCTCACCGGCAGCTGGGTCCAGTGGGCGAAGAACCCGCCGCCCACGATGAAGTCCTCCGGGTGGTGCAGCTTGAAGAGGAAGGGCTCGCCCACGTCCAGCGCCCGGAAGGGCCGTCCCCCGCTCGGCTGCCAGAAGTTCACCTCGGTGAGCTCCGGCCGCTGCCGCAGGAAGCGGAACCAGTGGTGGTCGGTGACGGCGACGAAGGCCTTCACGCCCGCGTGCGCGGCCGGGCCGCCACGGTGGGGATCGCGAGCGACGGAGGCGGCGGCGCCTGGAACTCGATCCCCCGCACCGCGTGGGGCCGGTAGGGCGATTCCAGCGCCTCGCACTCCTCGGCGGTGAGGTCGAGGTCGAGCGCCCGGACGGCGCACTCGAGGTGCTCTTTCCGGGTGGCCCCGACGATGGGCGCCACGACGCCCGGCCGGGAGAGGATCCAGGCGATCGCGACCTCCGCGCAGGAAGCCTCCCGGGCGTCCGCGACGTTCCGCAGCTCTTCCAGGATCGCGTCGTCGTTGGGCGAGTCGTAGAGGTGGGCGGCGAAACCGTCGGACGAGCTGCGCGGGGTGTCGCCGGCGCCGGAGCGGCCCCGGGCCAGGAGCCCGCGCGCGAGGGGCGACCAGGGGATCGCCCCGATCCCCTCGGCCCGGCAGAGCGGCAGCATCTCCCGCTCTTCCTCGCGGTAGATCAGGTTGTAGTGGTTCTGCATCGAGACGAAGCGCGCCCACCCGTTCCGATCGGAGGCGGCGAGCGCCTGTGCCAGCTGATAGGCGTACCCCGAGCTGGCCCCGATGTAGCGGACCTTGCCCTGGCGGACCAGCAGGTCCAGCGCCGAGAGCGTCTCCTCGATGGGCGTCTCGCGGTCGAAGCGGTGGATCTGGTAGAGGTCGATCGCCTCGACCCCGAGCCGCCGGAGGCTCGCCTCGCAGGCCTGCACCACGTGCTTCCGCGAGAGGCCCCGCCGGTTGGGCCCCTCCCCCATCGGGAAGAAGACCTTGGTGGCGATCACGACCTCGTCCAGGCGGGCGTACTCCTTGAGCGCCCGTCCCACCACTTCCTCGCTCACGCCGAGGGAGTACATGTCCGCGGTGTCGAAGAAGTTGATCCCGCTCTCCAGGGCCTGGCGGAAGAAGGGGCGGGCCCGCTCCTCGTCCAGGACCCAGGGCCGCCAGTCCGGGCTGCCGTAGCTCATGCAGCCCAGGCAGAGGCGGGAGACGGTGAGGCCGGTGGTGCCGAGGGTGGTGTAGCGCATCGGAGTCGAAGGTCGAAGGTCGAAGGTCGAAAGTCGAAGGTCGGGCACCGGGCGGGTGGACGGTCGTTCGGAAAGACCCGGGAGCTGCCCATGCAGCTCAGGGGACGATGAGTGCTTTGGTCACTCGCTGCGACTCCACGTCGGCCAGGGCCTGCGCCGCCTCCTCCAAAGAATATCGCCTTCCGACGATCGCCGCGAACGGCAGCCGCTCGCGGTGCTTCGCGAGCATCCGGAGCGCGCGGGCCACGTGATGGAAGTCGGTGCCCCACTGCCCCCGGATCTCGACGTGCCGCCGGTTCACGTCCCGGTGCGGATTGAGGGTGACGTCGCCGGTGTCCGTATAGTGGCCGGCAATGACGTAGACCCCGCCGTCCCGAATGAGTCCCAGTCCCTCCGCCACCGCCCCCGGGTTCCCCGTGGCCTCGATCACCACGTCCGCCCCGCGCCCGCCGGTCAGGCTCCGGACTAGCGCCTCGCGCTCGGCCGGAGGCGACGACAGGGAGACCACGCGATCCGCGCCCAGCGCGCGGCCGTGCTCGAGACGGTCGGGGGGATCGCCGATCAGGAGGACGAGCCCGGCCCCGCGGAGCGCGGCGAGCGCCGCGGCCGAGAGCCCCACCGGCCCGGCTCCCTGCACCACCACCGCATCGCCCATCGCGAGGCCGCTCCGCTCCACCGCGGCGAACCCGGTGAAGAGCCCGCACCCCCCGCCCATCAGGTCGTCCGCGGTCAGTCCCTCGGGGAGCTTCAGGATGCGCACGCCCGGCTTCAGGTAGACCCGCTCCGCCCACCCACCGAGGGGGCCGTCGGCGGCGCCGTAAGTGATGCCGTAGACCTTGCGGCTCGGGCAGCGGTTGGGCTGGCGGGCCACCAGGCAGTGCCAGCAGGCGTTGCAGACCTCGTGCACGTCGTAGAAGGTCACCGTGTCGCCCGGCCGGAGCGGCTCGCCCAGCGCGTCGGCCGAGACGCCGCGCGCCTCGAGGAGCCTCCCTACGGTCACGTGACCGGGCACGATCGGATACGGCACCCCGGCCAGTCGCCCGTGGAAGAGGTGCACGTCGGTGCCGCAGACCTCGCTCGCAGAGGTCTCCAGGAGCGCGCCGCCCGGCTCGAGCACCGGGTCCGGCAGCGTCCGCATCTCGGGCGGCTGGAGCGGACCCGGGAGCACGGCGGCGCGGATGGGCATGGGGGAGAGAGTCGAGAGTCGCGGGTCAGAACTGGACGCCGAAGGCGAGGTGGACGTCGTAGGAGCGGTCGTCGAAGGGAACCTCACGGGTGAACCAGTCCACCGTGGCCTGGAGCCGCACGCGCTCGTAGAGGCTGAGCGCCGCGACGCCCTGCAGCACGAGCCCGCTGCAGTCGCGCCGGTCGCCCCGCGCGCGCTCGGCGGTGCAGTCGTCCGTGAGAAAATTGTCACCCAGCGAGAAGAGGTATCCCGCCCGGGCGCCGACCGTGACCATGTGAGAGGACCGCGTGAGCGGCTGCAGCTCGACCTCCGGGCCGAGGAACATCCCGACGGAGAACTCGTTGCGATCCTGGGTGAGCAGAGAGACGACACCGTCCACCCGGAAGGCGCCGTTGAGCCGGAGCCAGTCGGGGACCCCGCCGATGCCGAAGCTCCCGCCCACCTCCTGGGCGGTGCCCACCACGACGTACTGCCAGCTGCGGCTCGGCTCGTAGTGGATCGGGTCCACCGTGACGAGCGTGGAGAGCCGAAGGAGGGCGGAATGCCGCCAATCGTGCTGGTGATCCGCCAGCGCGTAGACCACCGTGCGCAGCCGGCGGGCGATCGCCCGCCGGGCGTGTGCGGCGTCGTCCCGCTCGAGCCCGAGGTCCGCGAACCGGAAGCGATAGGCGCCGAGGAGCCGGAAGTTGTAGTCCAGCTCGTCGGTCTCGCTCGAGTCCCTCAGGGCCGGGGTGGAGGCGAAGCGCTCCCGGTTCACGATCGCGGGAGGCGCCTGGCCCTCCACCGCCCGCCGGCAATGCGGATGCGCGATCGGCTCGCTCCGCTCCGACTCGCCCAGGCGGCTGCACGTGGAGTAGACCCGGTTCATCGCCACCTGCAGCAGGACCCGGAAGTCCTCGAGCGTGGGGTCCTCGCAGGTCGCCCGCATTCGCTCCCATCCCGGCTCCACCCAGCCCATGAGGCACCCCAGCGCTCGCCACTCGTCGGTGGGGAGCAGGGCCAGCAGCTCCTCCCGCGCGGCCGCGGTCGGCAGCCGGTCCCACCCGGCGAGATCGGCGAGGGCGTCGTACATGCCCAGGGTGAAGTCGAACCGGCGGAACCCCTCCTCGAAGAGACCGAAGAAGTTCGCCAGGAACCCGCTCGCCTGGGGGTAGCGGTTCGAGGCGATCAGGAGGTCGTCCAGCGCCTCGGGCCGCTCCTCCAGGAGCGAGAAGAGCTCCGTCTTCCGGGCGTGGCCGAACGCCCCCGAGAGCAGGCGCTTGGCGTACGCGACGACGTCGGCGGGCTCGCCGGATCCGCCCTGCGGCTCAGGGGTGGGGTAGGCCCGCAGATCCGGGTCCATATAGATGAAGAGCGTGCGTCCCTCTCCCTCCCCCGCACCGCCAGCCAGCACGCTGGCCAGCCGGAGCGGCACGTTGTCGAAGACGCCCCCGTCCACGAAGAGCGCGGAGTCCGTCGGCGCGGCGCAGGTCGCGGCCCCGCCCCCCCGGGCCCCACCCGGCCCCATCGCCCGGTGCACGCAGTAGCGCAGGCGCACCGGCGCGAAGGCGATGGGGAACGCGCCGGACGCGGCGACCACCTGGATCACCCGCTCCAGGTCG
>JBFIUJ010000228.1:0-5250 GCA_041607595.1 Gemmatimonadales bacterium
GCCGGTCCACGCCGGGCGGTGCCGTCAGGTGGAAGCGGGCGAGGCCATCGTGGACTTGAACCGGCGCTCCAGCTCCTCCGGCGAAAGGTCCTCCGTGTGGGTGGCGACGGTCCACTGGTGGCCAAACGGGTCCTGGAGGTTGCCGGACCGGTCGCCGTAGAACTGATCCTGGACCGGCTGGACGCTCTTCGCCCCGGCGGCGATCGCCTGGGCGAAGACCCGGTCGGCGTCCGGAACGTAGAGCATGAGGCCGACCGGCGAGCCGCCCAGCGACTTCGGCCCCTTGTACCCCATCTCGGGCATCTCGTCCGCCAGCATGATGCGCGAGTCCCCGATCTGGATCTCCGCGTGGCCGATCATGCCGCCGTGCTCGAACCGCATCACCTCGGTGGCACCGAAGGCCTTCTGGTAGAACGCGATGGCCTTCGCGGCGCCGGCGACGATCAGGTACGGGGTGGCGGTGGAGTACCCGGGAGGGATGTGGGGGACGGGCATGGTGCGCCTCCTCTCATGATGGAAGGTGTCCCCGCCGTGCGTGCCTGGGTCTTGCCGCCCGAAGGCACGGCCACGGCGAGGGACCCCAAAATACCGAAGAAAGGCCGAACCCACAAGAGGGCGCGATAGCCCCATGCCGGCGAGGGTCTCGACGGTCAGGCGCCGATGCCGGGCAGGCTCCGCCGCCGAAGGTAGGCCACGGTTCCGGAGGCCGCGAGGACGACCAGGGCCATGCCGAAGAGGCTCGCGTCCCCGCCGTACGAAATCCCGAGCTTGGTGACGTGGCTTCCGAGGGCGCCCACCATGAGGCCCGCGGCGAGGGCACCGCCAATGGCGGCGGTACGCGGGCCGAGCAGCAGCACGATCGCGCCGAGCTCGGCGACGCCGACCGCCCACCGGCCCCAGGGCTCCACGCCAAGGGTCGTGAAGAGGGCGATGCTGTCCGGGTGGCTCGTGATCTTCCCGACCGCCGCTATCGCCAGGATGCCGGCGGCCACGACCTGGGCGATCCAGGCAGTGATGTTCTGGGACTTGGAGAGCGTCGCGTCTGGCATGGGGTCCTCGGAGTCGAGAGTCGAGAGTCAAGCGTCGAGAGGCCGCAGTGCCTCGTGCGAGTCGGCCACCCCGTCGATGTGTGAACTCCCAACAACCGCGAAGGACGAGCGGTTTCACTCCAGCCCGATACTGCTCGATGTAGGCGATGTCATACCGCACGGGCGGCGGATCGGGGCATCCCAGGATCCACGGGAGCGCGATCCACGCGAGCCCGGGACGGACGAGCCCTGCGGCCCGCGCATGCGGCTACTGCTCCGCTCCCGCGGCTTCCGGAAGGAGCCCGATCTCGATCCTCCGGTTCTGGCTCCGGCCGGCGGCGGTCGCGTTGCTCGCGACCGGGTAGTACTCGGCGAGGCCCACCGCTCGCAGGCGCTTCCCCTCGATCCCCACCTTGTCCTGCAGGAAGCGGACGACGTTGGAGGCCCGGGCGGTGGAGAGCTCCCAGTTGGTCGGGAACTGCTGCCGCAGCCTTGGGCTGATGGCGACGTTGTCGGTGTGGCCCTCCACCCGGATGATCTTGCCCTCGCTCGCCTTCAGGACGTTCCCCACGCGCTCCAGCACCTTCAGGCCGGCGGGCGTGATGTCCGCTTCGCCCGAGGGGAACAGGATCCGGTCCACCAGGCTCACGCTCAGGCGGTCCGCCATCCGAGTGATCTGGATCTGTCCCTGGGCGATCTCGGCCTGCATGTCCTTCACCAGCTCGTCGTAGGTGTCCTTGAGGCGGTTGATCTCCTGCTCCTTCTCCCGGGAGGCGGCGGTCATCTGGGTGTCGAGCGCCGCCGCGAGGGCCGCGTTCCGGGTCCGGAGGCCCTGGACCTCGACGCCGACCGAGTCCGCCACGGCTCCGAGGGAGTCGGCGCGCAGGCGCTCGGTGGTGCGGCCATCGTAGAAGTAGAGGGACAGCACACCGAGCACGAGGGCCAGCGCGGCGGTCAAGAACACGGCGATGCGCATCGCGGTCCTCCGAGGGGGGGTGAACGGGCCGGGAGCGGACGTCAGGATGAAGTACCTTCCGGCGGCCGGTTCGTCAAACCGCCGCGGGCCTCAAGCCCGACGGGCGACCGGCCGATAGTGCAGGGGATGGCCCCGGGACGGGCGCTTGGCGACAGGCACCCCGGGCCGACACGCGCTGGAGCGTCCATGACCACCCGACTGCCCGATCCTCTACGATACCTGTTCCTCGCGGTGACGCTCGTTCTCGTCGCCTGCGACATCCCCACCTCGGCCCCGATCATCGAGCAGACCTGGGTCGTCCCGATTCCGGAGGACAGCGTCACCATCGAGGACGTGCTGCCGAGCGGGGTCACCCTCTCGGGTGGGGAGCTGGTCGTCTCGGCCTCGGGCAGCACCGTCGGCACGACCCTCGGCGCCCTCTGCAGCGCCTGCGCCGCGCTCGACGGCACGGTCGCTCCGAAGCCCGCCTTCGCGGGCACCGTCTCGGCCGACGTCGACCTGCCGGCCGGGGTGAGCCGCATCACGCTCGGCACCGGCGGACAGGTCCGCCTCCGACTGACCAACAACCTGGGGTTCGACCCGATCCGTCCGAGCGCCTCGGCCCGCGGGCGGCTGGTGGTGACGGTGTTCTCGGGCGTCACCATGGTGGCCGCGGACACGATCTTGGGCCAGACCCAGGCCCTGCCCAGCGGCGGGTTCCTGGAGCGCACGCTCGCCCTCGCGGAGTCGGCGGTCGTCGGCAGCCCGGTGACCGCCTCGGTGCTGGTGGATTCGCCCGCCGGCGATCCGCTCCTGGTGGACTCGGACGCCCCGTTCTCGGTCACCATCACGCCGGTCCGGGTCTCGGCGGTGCTCGCGGAGGTCGTCGTGGATGACGAGCCCATCAGCGCGAGCGGCACGACCCTGAGCCTGGACGAGGTGGACCAGGACGTGCGCCGCCGGATTCAGGGGGCCACGGTCGAGCTTCGGGTGGAGAACCCGCTCACGGTGGGTGGCCCGCTCACGCTCCGCTTCCGAGTCTCCGGCGCCGACGTCATTCCGGCCAAGAGCCTCACGCTCGCGCCGGGGACGACCGCCCCGACGGTGGTGCTCACCGCCGCCGAGATCGACGCGCTGCTGGCCGCGACGGGGGTCTCGGTCGAGCTGGACGGGCGGGTCACCGGAACCGAGCCGGGGCGGATCGCCACGGTCACTCCGGCCCTCGTGGTGCGGGTCAGCCCGCGCGTGTTCCTCAACCTCCGCGTCGGCGACTAGGGAGCAACGAACATGGCACGTCACTACACGATGCTGGCGGCCGTCCTGGTCGCGGCCGCCGCTCCGCTGGAGGGCCAGGTCCTGACTTGGAGCGCCCGGGCGGCCGGCATGGGCGGGGCCTACGGCGCCGTGGGCCGCGGCGCGGCCGGCGCCCTCTTCAATCCGGCCAACCTCGGCCTCCGGGGGAACCCGGGGTTCGGGCTCGTCCTGCCGACGGCTGCGGCCTCGGCCGGGGCCGGACCGATCACCCTCCGGGACGTGAAGGATTACGCCGGCGAGGTGGTTCCGGACGCGGTGAAGCAGGAGTGGCTCGGCCGGATCCCGGCCGGGGGCGCGCTGCGGGGCGAGGCGCTCCTCGACGTGGGGGCGTTCGGGATGTCGGTCGGTCCGCTGGCGGTGAACGTGGGCGCGGTCGGCGACATGCGGATCGCGATGCCCCGCGAGGCGGTCGAGCTCTTTCTCTTCGGCAACGCGGGGGCGACCGGGGCGCCGGCCGACCTCACGCTCACCGATGGCCGGGTGCAGGGCTTCGCGGCCTCGTTCGCCGCGATGAGCTTCGGCCAGCGGCTGCTGCGCCTGGGGTACCACGACGACTCTCCGGCGATCGCCTTCGGCGTCACCGGGAAGTACATCGTGGGCCACGGCCTGCTCGACCTCCGGGACGGGGGCGGCACCGTCACCGCGGACCCGATCACCGGCACCTTCCGGTTCCCGGCGATCGCGGTCTACGACGAGAATGAGATCTTCCACTCGACCGGGTGGGGTGTGGACGTGGGGGTGGCGCTCGCGGGCTCGAAGCTGGCGCTGGGCCTCACCGCCACCGACGTCTACAACTCCTTCGCCTGGTCGCCGGCCCAGACGCGGCTCCGGGACGGACGGGCGTTCCTCTCCGAGGACAGCACCAGCAGCAACTTCGACGAGCAGATGCTGACCGGCGGCACGCTGCCGGACTCGGTGGTGCAGTCGGTGGAGGGGATCGTGGCAGCGGCGGTCTTCAAGCCCGCCTTCCGCCTGTCCGCCGCCTATCGGCCGGCCTCCCGCATCCTGCTGGCGGTGGACGTGCTCCGGAGGACGGGCGGCGAGGGCGCGCTCCAGGGCGGACGCCCCACCACCGTGAGCGCCGGCGCCGAGCTGCGCCCCCTCGGCGGGATCTTCCCCCTTCGGGGCGGATTCTCGGCTTGGGAGGGGGGTCAGGCGTGGTCGGTGGGGACCGGGCTCGAGCTGGGCTTCCTCAACTTGAACGCGGCCTACGGGCGGCAGCTGGGCGACGTGCGGAGCGAGCGGGTGGCGGTCGGTGTCGCGGTAGGGAGCGGCCGCTAGCCCCGGCTCCGCCGTGCGGTAGGTTGGGGGCATGTCTGCGCCTCCAGGCTCACGGCCCGAGCTACGCACCTCTCCCATCGAGATCGACGTCGGGACCCGGATCGGACGGGTCCCGGGGCTCTGGACCGCCGGCGCGATGGTCTCCCGCGTCGCCGTGTTGGCGCACGGCGCCGGGGCGGGGATGGAGCATGCGTTCCTCGAGGCCATGGCCCAGGCGCTCGCCCGACGGGGACACGGCATCCTGCGTTACCAATTCCCCTACATGGCATCCGGCAAGCGCCGGCCCGACCCGCCGGCGGTGGCCCACGCCGCCGTCCGGAGCGCGGTGGCCGAGGCCGCCCGCCTCGCGCCCGGCCTCCCGATCCTGGCCGGGGGGAAGTCCTTCGGCGGGCGGATGACGTCGCAGGCAGCGGCGAAGGAGCCGCTGCCCGATGTGACCGGCCTCTTCTTCCTCGGCTTCCCGCTGCATCCTCCCAAGCGCCCGTCCACCGACCGGGGAGACCACCTGTCCTCGGTCACGGTGCCGATGCTCTTCCTCCAGGGGACGCGCGACGACCTGGCGGACCTCGACCTGCTCCGGCCGATCTGTGAGCGTCTCGGTCCCCTCGCGACGCTGCAGGCCGTCGAGGGCGCGGACCATTCGTTCCATGTGCTGAAGCGGTCGGGGCGGAC
>JBFIUJ010000229.1:0-5244 GCA_041607595.1 Gemmatimonadales bacterium
CCCGGCGCTCCCGCGGCCAGGAGAATCGGCTCTTGGCCGCCTCGGCGGGGAGCCACTCGGCCCGATCGTGCTCCGGGCTCAAGCGCACCTGCGACTCGCCGGGGACCAAGGCCGCGAAGACCGGAATCAGGGCGATCGCGTCCGCCTGGTGCCGGTAGAACAGCTCGACCCGACTGAGGTTGTACCACCTCTCCGGGACCAGGCCGGTCTCCTCCGCCAGCTCTCGTCGCGCCCCCTCTTCAGGCCGTTCGCCGGGCTCGAGGTGCCCGTGCACCGTCTCCCAGCTACCGGGGCTCCGGCCGTCCGGTCCTCGCCGGAGCGCCAGCAGCTCCAGCAGGTCGTCCCGGCGACGGACGACGTAGACGTCGACGTAGCTGACGTGGAGGTCCGTCACGCCGGCGGTCAGGCCCGGCGGCGGCTCAGGACGGCGTCCAACCGCGCGGACAGCGCCCGCGCCCGGAAGGGCTTGGTGAGGAAGTCGTCGGCCCCCAGCTCGAAGACGCGGACCTCGTTGTCCTCGTCCCCCTTGGCGGTGAGCACGATGACCGGGATGCCGCGCGTCGCCGCGCGTGACCGCAACTGGGTCAGGACCGAGTAGCCGTCCAGCCCAGGGAGGTTGAGGTCCAGCAGGATGATGTCCGGCGCATGGCGGTCCACGGCGTCCAAGGCCTGGACGCCGTCCCGCGCCTCCGCGATGCGGTACCCGTCGCGCTCCAGGAGATCCCGCATGACCCGCCGGAGCTGGTCCTCGTCCTCGACCAGGAGGACGGTGGCGCCCCGGTTCTGGAGGCTCGGCCGATGCCCGTCGGTCGGCGCCGCCTCTTCGAGGAGGTCGAAGGCACCGGAGAGATCCACCGCCGCAGGGGTGGTACCCGCCGGAGGGGTCGGCCGGGCCACCTTGGTCTGGCTGGGCGTGGGCCGTCGGGGCCGCTCCCCGCCCTCCTCCTCCTCGGGCACGTCGGTGACACGGAGCAGCTCGTCCACCGTGGTGTTGCCGGCCACTACGTGGCGGAGGGCGCTCTGCCAGAGCGAGCGCATGCCCGCCTCCCGAGCCGCCTCAGCGATCTTGTCCGCCGTGGCCCCGGCCGAGATGCGCCGCTCCAGCTCACGGTTCATGGTCAGCACCTCGACGATGCTGAAGCGACCGCGGTACCCGGTCATGGCACAGTCGGGGCAGCCGACCCCTCGGTAGAGGGTCGTGCCCGGCGGGATGAGCCGGGCGATGCGCGACGGCACCTCCATCTCGTCGGGGGCGACCTCCCGGCAGACCCGGCAGAGACGCCGCATGAGCCGCTGGGCCACCACCCCCCGGAGGGCCGCGCCGATCTTGAAGCCCTCCATTCCCATGTCCACCAGCCGGGTCACGGAGTTCGGCGCGTCGTTGGTGTGCAGCGTGGACAGCACCAGGTGACCGGTGAGGGACGCCTGCACCGCGATCTGGGCCGTCTCCATGTCCCGGATCTCCCCCACCAACACGACGTCCGGGTCCTGGCGCAGGATCGACCGCAGGGCGGCCGCGAAGGTGAGGCCGGCCTTCTCGTGCACCTGCACCTGGACGATGTTGCCGCCCAGCCGGTACTCGACCGGATCCTCCACGGTCACGATGTTCACGCCCTCGCTCTGGATCATGCGGATGGCGGAGTAGAGCGTGGTCGTCTTCCCCGAGCCGGTCGGCCCGGTGACCAGGATGATGCCTTCCTTGTTGGTGAGGAGCTTGGTGATCGCCTCCCGCTCCTCCACGAAGAGGCCGAGCGATTCGAGGGACAGGACCGTGGCCGCCGCATTGAGGACCCGGATCACCACCTTCTCCCCGAGGGAGGCCGGCAGCGTCGAGATCCGGAGATCCACTTTGTCGTTGTTGACGGCAACCCGGGCCCGCCCATCCTGGGGGCGGAGGCGATCGGCGATGTCGAGCCCCGACATCACCTTGATGCGGGAGATGAGCGGGAGGCCGGCGGAGCGCGGGATCTTCATCACCTGCCGCAGCACCCCGTCGATCCGATACCGGACCACCACCCCGCCCTCGGCCGGCTCCACATGGATGTCGCTCGCCCGGCTGGAGATCCCGTCGGCGAGCATCATGTCCACTAGCCGCACGATGGGCTTCTGGCTCGCCTCGTCCACTGCCGCGGCGAGATCGTCCTCCTCCTCCGCCAGCTGGGTGACCTCGGCCTCTTGCAGCCCCCCGAGGAGCTTCGACACATAGCTCTCCGGACGGTAGATCTCGTCCAGCTTCTCGCGGATGATACTCGGCGAGCACAGCATCAGCCGCACCTCACGCCCCGTGGCGAAGGCGAGCATCTTCTCCGCGTCGATGTCGAACGGGTTGGCGGTCGCGGCCTCGAGATAGGAGTCCGTGATCCGGAGCGGAAGCACGTGGTGGCGCCGGGCGTACTGCTCGGGCACGGCCGTCCCGGCGGTGAGCTCGAGTGTGCCCAGGTCCGCGAGCGGCAGCCGGAACCGCAGGGACACGGCGGTCAGGATCTGGTCGTCGGTGACGAGCTTGCGCTCGACCAGCGTCTCCCACAGCGAGACCGGGCCCTCGGCTTCCGCGGCCCGAAGCGCCTGGAGCTCGCCTTCGGGAATCAGCGGTTCGAGGGTCGGGACCAGCCATTCATCCTTGAACTGCATGCCGCGCCTAGAGTTGTAGAGGAGTGGGTCCCCCAAAGTAAGGGGTTGATCCAGCCGGGGGGTAGATGGGAATCAGAGGACCTCCCACCAGTCCCGGCCGACATCCACCGCAATGCCGATTCCGCCGTCCCGCAGGCCCACGCCGAGCTCGAGTCGCAGCAGCCGCATGAACCACTCCAGCGCGAACCCGGCGACTGGCCGCACGCCGCCGGTCTCGCGCCAGGGCAGGTCCGGAATGGCCCGACCGGTCCATCCGGCCGCCACGAACGGCGCCAGGATCATCGTGCGACCCGTGGTCGCGTAGGGACCGAGCGGGATGGCCGGCGCCGGCGCCTCGAGGCGCCATTCCAGGTGAACCAGGGCGGCCCCGCGGCCCCCGTACGCGCGAAACGGCTCGCCCGGAAGGGTCCCGCGCCCGCCCAGGACGAAGCTCCGGTGCGCCGGGAGCTCCGCCGTCCCCATCCCCAGGCGGGCGGCGGCCGCGAGGGTGCCGTGCGCCAGCGGGATCGCCGCCGCCGCGCCGAGGGCGGCTCTGCCGTACGTCGCCGCCGCGCCGTCGCCCGCCTCGAGGAGGAGCGTCCCTCCGAAGCCGGGCTCCCCGCCCCGGACGTCCCCGGCCGTCCGCTCCAGTCCGAGGCGGATGCGCCGCAGCTCGCCCGCCCCGAGCGGCGGGTTGTCGCGATAGGTCCCACCGGCCGGCGTCGCCGCGACCGCCACGGAGCGGGTCCGCTCGATCCCCGCCTCGATCGATAGCACGTGGCGGCCGGACGGTGTGAGGCCCTGGCGGAGCGTCAGGGCGGCCTCGTCCAGCAGCACGTAGTCCCCGTGATCCTGCCCGGCCTCCTGGGCCAGGATCGAGTTGAGCAGCGGCGAGATGATCCGTTCGTCGCTCAGGTCGCGGATGCGTCGCTCGAGGCGGAGCCGCAGGGCGGTGGCTCCCGGCCCGGCGTCTTCCGCGGCGAGCGTGAGGCCGCCTACGAGGCGCTCGTCGGAGGTCCCGTACCCCACCCAGGGGCGGGCCGACCGGCGGCCGCCCAGCGTGAGCCCCAGGCCGAGCGCTAGGCCCTGTACCCGGTTCACCCGGGCCAGGTCGCTCACGGAGCCGATCGCGAGACGGGTTCGAGGCAGCGCCCTCAGCGCCCGCCCCGCCGCGATCCGCTCGACCTCCGCCCGGAGGGTCTCCATGTCCTGGGCCCCCAACGGGCGGACGAGATCCCCGATGGCGGCCTGGAGCGGCTCGGACCAGGGATAGGCGGTGTCGCTGGCCGCCCGGAGCCCGCCGATGGCGGGTCCGACCCGCACCGCCTCCGGGACCGCGACCTGGAGATCGTAATCGCCCACCTCCCACCGGCCGCGGATGATGCCCCGCGCGGGGAAATCGAGGAATGCGGTGCGCCGGCGGATCTCGATCTCCTGCCGGGCCGGGAGCCAGTAGCTTCCCTCGTACAGGGCGTTCTCCAGGACGATGGAGATGTCCTCCAGCTCGCCGTCCAGGTAGGCCGACGGCGTGAACCCGAACCGGAAGCGGACGACCTCCGCGGTCTCCATGTCCAGGAACAGCGTGCCGACGACGAGGGGGCGGGAGAAGTCCTTGGGCCGCACCGCCACTTGATAGACACGGACGTCCCGCCGCCCGGTACGAATGCGGAGGGAATCGACCAGGGCGTAGTCGTATTGCTGCTGGCCGCCGGGCGAGAGCGGGTGGGGCACGTCGCGCACTTCGTCGCCTTCGCCGATGCGGATCCAGTCGCCGTAGTTGTTGGTGACGACGCCCAGGTGGTCCCGGTGGTAGCGGATGTCGGTGGGCAGCCAGCGTCCGTCGCGCCAGCCGAGGATCCTCTGCTTGCTCCAGTTCGGCGCCTCCCAATACACTTCCACCACCAGTTCGTCCGCCTTCACCAGCCGGGGCGGCGTGGCGAAGCCCTCGCCGATCTGGGCGAGGAAGAACACGAACCCGCGGGCCTCCGTCCTCCACGAGCGCAGCGTGGAATCCGCGGCCACGACGCGACGCCGGGCCACTCCGCGCTCCACCAGCGCCAGGGCCGAGGGATCATTCCAGCCCTGGGCCCCGGCGGGCGCGGCCACCAGGAGGCAGAGGAGCGACGCATGCAGACGCATGGGCATGGCGGGGCAATATCCTGGATGCTCCTCGCGACGGCAACGGCGCTCGCCGCGTCCGCCTGCGGGGGGGGAGGCGGGAGCGGCGGCCGCGGGGCCGCGAGCCTCCCGGCCCCGACCGCGCAGCCGGGGCGCCCGTTCGACATCGGCCAGGTCTTCGTGTTGGAGGCGTGGGGACTCGCCCCCGAAGACACGGTGCTGACGGTGGCCCCGGGACGGGGCCGGACGGTGGTCCTCCGGCACGGGCCCCCGGACAACACCGTGTTCGTGGAGCTGCGCCTCACGGCCGGCGTCTTCGGCGCCGAGGACGGGGATTCGGTGCGGCTCGTGATCCGGCCCCGACCGGGGATCTACGGGGTGGACGTGGAGTCGAGCCGCCCCTTGGGGCGCGGAGCGACCCTCGTCTTCAAGTACCCGGTGCATTTCTCCGCCCCCGAGGGGGCCCGGGCTCGGTATCGGGGGGACGTGGCCTTCGAGCGGGCGCTGGCGATCGGC
>JBFIUJ010000230.1:0-5175 GCA_041607595.1 Gemmatimonadales bacterium
GTCCACGATGCGCTGGGCCGCCTCGGTGGCGAAGGCCTTGGCCATCGCCGCCTCGAGCGTCACCCGCTCCGCGCCGCGGTCCTTCTCCCAGAGCGCGCGGTACGCCAGGAGGCGCGCCGCGGTCAGGTCCGTCGCCATCCGGGAGAGCTTCTCCTGCACCAGCTGGAAATCGGCCAGCGGCTTCCCGAACTGCCGTCGGGTGGTGGCGTGGGCCAGTGCCTCGTCCAGCGCCCGCGTCGCCATCCCGCACGCCGCCGCGGCCACCGTTCCGCGCAGGCCGTCCAGCGTCGCGAGGCCGAGCTTGAACCCCGCTCCCTCCTCGCCCAGGCGCGAGGCCGCCGGCACCCGGCACCCCTCGAAGCGGATCTCCCCCAGGGGGTGCGGCGCGCTCAGGACCAGCGGCCGCACGAAGTGGAAGCCCGGGGCGTCGGCCGGGACCACGAAGCAAGAAAGACCCCGGTGCCCCAGGCTCCGGTCGGTCGTGGCGAAGACCGAGTAGAAGTCGGCGATGCCGGCGTTGGAGATGAAGGTCTTCGTCCCGTCGAGCACGTAGCCGTCACCGTCCCGGCGCGCGGTCGTCGCGATCGCGGCCACGTCCGAGCCGGCCTCGGGCTCGGTCATCGCGAACGCGGCCATGGCCTCGCCCCGGGCCATCGCCGGCAGCCAGCGCTCCCGGAGGGCCGGCGACCCCGCGAGGAGGATCGGCACCGAGCCCAGCGCCTGCAGCGCGAACACCGCGTCCGCCAGCGGGGAGGAGGCGCCCAGGGACTCCCGGATCACCGCGCAGCCTCGGAAGTCCTGGTCCAGGATCGCCTGGAACAGCTCGGCCCCTCCCATGAGGGCCAGGAGCTCCCGGGCTTCCACCCGCGCCCCGGCGTCGTCCGCCGGCTCCGGCCGGGGCCGGAGCGTCTCCGCCACGAACGCGTCCATCCGCTGGCCGAGCGCGAGGTGCGACGGCTCCAGGAAGGCGCGGACCGGAACGAGGTCGAGCACGACCGGCCGGCGCTCGGTCAGGGCGCGGGCTTCGGCGCCGAGGTGAAGATCTTGTTGATGATCTTCCACTCGCCGTCGATCTTGAGCAGCGACATGTAGTCGGTGAGCAGGACGTTGGGATAGTCCAGCTCGATCTTGCCGACCGCCGCATTGCCGGTGACGTCCACCGACACGATCCGCCGGCTGCGCTTCGCCTCGTCCGCCGCCGGCTTCCCCGGCGAGCGGGCGATGTACTCCGCGCTGGTCAGCTGCGCCAGCTTCCCGTCCCGCACGAAGAAGAGCTTGGACTCCGGATGAAAGGCGGCGGCGTGGTGCGCGCCGTCCCCGGTGGCATGGCCCTGCAGGTAATGCTCGAGGGTCGCGCGGACCGCGGCTTCGTCGGGGGACTGGGCGGCGGCAGTGGTGGCGGGCCCGGCCGCCAGCGCGGCGAGGATCCCGAAGGCGAGCAGTCGCATGCGGCTCTCCTGGCGTCGGATGGGTTCGGGGAAGCTAGCACCGGCCGACGGTCGGGAGAACCGAAGGCGAAGGCTCAGACGAACTTCGGCTCGCGCTTGGCGGTGAACGCCTCGTACGATTCCTTGAAGTTCGGGCTCAGCATGCAGAGCGCCTGGGCCTGGGCCTCCGCCTCCATCGCGGAGACCAGGTCCATCGAGGCCTCGCGGTTGAGGGCGTCCTTGGTGATGCCCAGCGCGAAGGAGGGGCCCCGTGCCAGCCGGGCCGCGAGCGCCTGGGCCGTCGGGAGGGTGTCCGCCGGCGGCACCACCCGGTTGTAGAGCCCGATCCGGTGGGCCTCCGCCGCGTCGATGAAGTCGCCCGTCATCAGGAGCTCGGTCGCCCGCCCCAGGCCGACGATCCGAGGCAGGAGCCACGCGGACCCCATGTCGGCCCCCGAGAGCCCCACCTTGGTGAAGAGGAAGGCGATCTTGGCCGTCTCGGCCGCGATCCGCACGTCGCACGCGGTGGCGATCACCGCCCCCGCCCCGGCCACCGTGCCGTTGAGCCCGGCGACCACCGGCCGGCGACATTGGCGGATGGCCAGGATCAGCTCGCAGGTGAGCCGGGTGAACTCGACCAGGCCCTCGTAGTCGCGGGCGAAGAGCTGGCCGATGATGTCCTCCACGTCGCCGCCCGAGCAGAACCCCTTGCCCGCACCGGTGATCACGATGGCCCGCACCCCGGGCTCGGTGTCGAGCTGCCGGAACGTCCGCCCCAGCTCGGCGTAGACCTCGAAGGTGAGCGCGTTCAGCCGGTCGGGACGGTCGAGCGTGATCGTGGCGACCGCGGTCGAGGGATCGTGCGCGTATCGAAAGGACGTCGGGGCGAGCGGCATGCACCCTCCGCGGGTGTGGTCTGGGAAAGGGGGCGTCAGGGCAGCACCGCGGTCGCCTCGACCTCCACGACCGCGTGCGGATCCACCAGGCGGGTCACCTCGACCAGCGCCATCGCGGGGAAGTGCCGCCCCATGCGCTCCCGATAGACGGCGCCGAGCCCCTTCAGGTCGGCCAGGTAGGCCTCGACGTCGGTCACGTAGAACGTGAGCCGGCCGATGTGCTCCGGCCCGCCGCCCGCCTCGCGCACCACGGCGAGCACGTTGTCCAGCGCCCGGCCGAACTGCACCGCGAAGGGCTCGGCCGGCACCTTGCCGCTGGCGTCCCGCCCGGTCTGGCCGGCGACGAAGAGCAGCCGCCCCCACGCCGGGGCCAGCATGCCGTGATTCCATCCCTTGGGCGCTCCCAGCGCCTCCGGGTTCACGACCCGATAGGTCACGCGAGCAGCCCTCCTCCGTCCAGGACGATCGCCTGGCCGTTGATGCCGCGCGCCTCGTGCACGCACAGCGCGAAGACGGCGTGGGCCACCTCGTCCGGCTCGATCAGGCGGGCCTGGGGCGAGGTGGCGAGGATCGCGCCGAGCGCGTCCTCCCGCGAGCGGCCGGTCTTGGCCACGATGCGGTCCACCGACTCCCGCGTCATCGCCGTGTCCACGTAGCCCGGGCACACCGCGTTGACCGTCACCCCCTGGGCCGCCACTTCCGCGGCTACCGAGCGGGTGAACCCGATCACCGCGTGCTTGCTCGCCGCGTAGGCGGAGATGTACTTCGCCCCGGCGAGCCCCGCGACCGACGCGACGTTCACCACCCGCCCCCACCAGCGCTCGGCCATCCCGGGCACGAAGGCGCGGGTGCAGAGGAAGGTCCCGGTCACGTTCACCGCGAAGATCCGGTTCCACTCCTCGAGGGTCAGCTTGGCCAGCGGCGACGCGCTCGCCACGCCGGCGTTGTTGACCAGGATGTCCACCGCGCCCGCGTCCGCCGCCAGCGCGTTCACGCCCGCCGGATCGGTCACGTCGCAGGGAATGCCCCGCGCCTCGACGCCGACCTCCGAGAGCCGGCGCGCCTCGGCGGCGAGGCGCTTCTCCGTCCGCCCGACGAGGACCACGGACGCCCCGGCCATGCCGAGGCGCTGCGCCACGGCCGCACCGATGCCGGACCCTCCGCCGGTGATCAGGGCGGTCTTCCCCGCGAGCGGGCGCTCGCTCATGTCTGCTCCTCGAGCTCTGCCATCACCGCCTCCTCCAAGATCGCGCCGAGGACCTCGATGGTGTGCCGTCCCTCCTCGGCCGTGGCCGCCGCCGGGTCGCCGAAGTAGGCCCGCGGCCCTCCGGCGGCCTCGAAGCTCCGCTGGCCCGCCCGAATGGCCGTCGCCAGCGAGCGCGGATTGGGGGCCAGCCCGGCGGCGAGACCGGCCCTCACCTGCTCCGGCGCCTCAGCCAGCACCACCGACGTCTCGTACTGGCCGGCGTGGCACGCGCCGCTCCTGAATTCCTCGGTGAGCCGCGTCGCCCAGGGCTTCCGGGTGATGTCCGGAAAGGCGACCGGGAGCAGGGCCTCCTCCCGGCAGGTGGACCGGGCGGCGTGCAGCGCCGCGAGGTGCGTGGGATCGAGGTGCGCGTTCGCGACGGCCAGCACGCGAAACCCGTGGTGCGTCAGGCTCCGGGCGATGTCCACCAGCAGCGCGGAGGCCGTCTCCGGCCTGATCGAAACCGTCCCGGGGAAGCCCGCCGCGAAGTCGGCCGTCGTGTAGGCGAGCGGCGGAAGGAGCACCGGCGCCAAGCCCCGCGCCCCCAGCCGCGCGCCCCCGGACCGCGCCATCGCCTCCGCGATGATCACGTCGGTCGCGAGCGGCAGGTGAGGGCCGTGCGCCTCCACCGCCCCGACCGGGAGCAGGGCGACCGCCCCTCCCGTCGCGCCGGCCAGGTCCCGGGCCTCCTCCCACGTGAGGGCGCGGAGTTCCGGAACCGCCTCGGGGCGGGTTATTGTCCGGGAGTCCTCTCGCACCCGCCTACCGCCCTGACCATGACATTCGAGCCTCCCGAGGCGTTCAACATCGCGGACTACTTCCTCGACGCGCGCGTGCGCGAGGGGAAAGCAGACCGGCCGGCCCTGCTGTTGGACGACCGCACCCTGACCTACGGCGAGGTGCAGGCGTCGGCCAACCGCTTCGCCCACGTCCTGCGGCTGGCCGGCGTGCAGCCCGAGCAGCGCGTGATGATCGCGCTGCCGGACGGTCCGGAATTGGTCGCGGCGCTGTTCGGCGTCCTGAAGATCGGGGCCGTGGTGGTGATGGTCAACCCGGACCTGAAACCGGATGCGATCGCCTACTTCTACGGCTACACCCGGGCGGTCGCCGCGGTGCTGCACCGGGACACGGCGGACGCCTTCCGGGAGGCCGCCGAGCTCACGCCCCCGCCCCGCGCCATGCTGGTGGTCGGCGAGCCCGAGCTGGCCGAGCGGCTGGCCGCCGCCACCGATGCGGTGGACCCGTTCCCCACCCACCGGGACGACCCGGCGATCTGGCTGTTCTCCGGCGGCACCACCGGTCGCCCCAAGGCGGTGGTCCAGACCCACCGGTCCTTCGCCAACACGACCGAGTGCTATGCCAAACAGGTGCTCCGCTACACCGAGGACGACGTCACCCTCTCCGTCCCCAAGCTCTTCTTCGGCTACGCGACCGGGTCGAACCTCCTCTTCCCCTTCTCGGTCGGCGCCCGGGTCGCGCTCTTCCCCGAGCTCCCCACCGCCGAGGTGCTTTTCGAGCAGATCCGCCGCCACCGACCCACCATCCTGATCAACGTGCCGACGATGATCAGCCAGATGGTCGACCACCCGGCCGCCGGCGAGCAGGA